>CBDTVD010000015.1:0-15796 GCA_965363965.1 uncultured bacterium | reverse complement strand
ATGGTATTCATCAGGGTGCTTTTGCCGGCATTGGTGTAGCCGACAAGGCCAACACGCACCATCCCTTCCCTGCTCTTGCGCCGCGTTTCAGCCTGCTTGTCGAAAGATTTGATTTTATCCTTGAGCAACAAAATCCGATTTCGCAATGCACGCCGGTCACTTTCCAGCACCTTTTCCCCCGGCCCCCTGCTGCCTATTCCGCCGCCCTGGCGGCTGAGCCCCATCCATTGCTTGGTGAGCCGAGGCAGCAGATATTCAAGCTGAGCAAGCTCCACCTGCGTTTTTGCGACAGCACTCTGGGCCCTGGAGGCAAAAATGTCGAGGATCAGATTCGTCCGGTCCAGCACTTTCACCTTCAGCACATCCTGCAGATTTTTAATTTGTGACGGACTCAGGGTTGCATCGGCAATCACTGAATCAATTTTTTCTTCTTCAATCCTTGCCCGCACTTCCTCCAGTTTGCCTGGGCCCATAAAAAATTTCGAATGCGGATGCTGAAGGCGCTGGGTGATGATGCCTTCCACCTCTGCTCCCGCTGTCTCGGCCAGTGTTTTCAGTTCCTCCAAGTGCTGCAACAGCACGGGCATTGATTCATGTATTGTGGAAACGCCGATTAACAGTGTACGCTCCAGCTGTGCCGATTTAGTTTGTGCAGTCAAATTAAAACCCTTGCAGGGATAAGTCTAAATGCAGAACAGGGGGCTAAAGTTGCAAGGGTAATTTCGAGACCGTTTTCCCTCCAGTTATTGTTTAGGGGGGGATTACACCAGATGAAAGTAACTGACTATATCAGCCAGCGAAGCGGCACCTTGTTCTCCTTCGAAATCCTTCCCCCGCTCAAGGGCAAAAGCGTATCGTACATCTATCAGAGCATCGACCCGCTGCTGGAGTTTAAACCTTGCTTTATTGACGTTACTTATCATCGGGAAGAATTTGTTTATAAAAAGCATCCCAATGGCTTGCTTGAAAAAATCAGCGTGCGAAAACGGCCAGGCACTGTTGGCATCTGCGCTGCCATCCAGCATAAATATGGAATCGATGCCGTGCCCCACCTGATTTGCGGAGGGTTTTCAACCGAGGAAACCGAGAATGCACTTATCGACCTCCACTTTCTGGGGATAAACAACCTGCTCGTCCTAAGGGGCGACAGCATGAACACCGAGAAGCGATTTGAACCCGAGCCAGGCGGGCACGCCTATGCACTCGATCTGCTTTGCCAGGTGGGGAACCTCAACAAAGGAATTTACCTGGACCAAGACAATCCCGAGCAATCACCTACTGATTTCTGCATCGGGGTGGCAGGATATCCCGAAAAGCATTTTGAATCGCCGAATCTGGCCAGTGACCTCAAATACCTCAAAATGAAAATTGATGCTGGCGCCGATTACATTGTAACCCAAATGTTTTTTGATAATCAGCACTATTTCAGGTTTGTGCAGGCTTGCAGGGAAGCCGGCATAAACGTCCCGATAATCCCAGGCATCAAACCCCTTGCAACACGCAGCCAGCTCACCTTGCTGCCCAGTGTTTTCCACGTCGAAATTCCTCAGCAGCTCACTGAAATGGTGGATTCAGCCAAATCAGATTCACACATCCGGCAGATTGGAATCGAGTGGGCGACACAGCAGTGCAAAGAACTTATTGCAGCAGATGTGCCCTGCATTCATTTTTATACGATGGGAAAAAGCGAGGCCACATTCAGCATTGCAAAACATGTGTTTTAAGCGAATATGCAGGGCAGGGTAAGGCGTTCGACTGGGTCTTGGTATGAGGTGATGCTGCCAAACGGTGAGGTTGTCAATGCACGCGCCAAAGGAAAACTCCGCCTGCTCGGCGGCAAAACCACCAACCCGATTGCCGTAGGTGATTTTGTTACGCTGCAGGAATCGGCAGAAGAATGGAACATTGCAGCCATCCAGCCACGAAAAAATTACATCATCCGAAAGGCGAGCAATGCCAGCAGGCAATGGCATGTGCTGGGTGCCAACATAGACGGGCTTGTGGTTATGGCCAGCCTGCGCTTTCCACGCACCTCGCTTGGCTTTGTTGATCGGGCACTGGTTACTGCTGAAGCCTACTCCATCCCGGCAGCCATACTCTTCAATAAATTGGATGTCTATGGCAAAAAAGAATTGGATGCACTTGATGCGTACACCAATATGTATCAGGATGCTGGCTACACCGTCATCACCAGTTCACTCATCAGCAGTGGCATCCCCCCACAGCTGGAAGCCATCTTAAGCCATTCAACACAATTGATCATCGGCCATTCAGGGGTGGGCAAATCCACCTTGCTCAACATGCTCAGTCCTGAACTCGAACTGAAAACGGGAACGATTTCAAACTTCAGTCAAAAGGGAAAGCATACCACCACATTTGCCCAGATGCACCCCGTCAGCGGGGGCGGATGGGTGATAGACACACCAGGCATCAAAGAACTGGGCCTGGTGGACATCAGCCCTGCAGAACTCAGCCATTACTTTCCAGAGATGATGCCTTTCCTGAAGAACTGCCGCTTCAACAATTGCATCCACACGGGTGAACCGGGATGTGCCGTAGCGGAGGCTGTCGAGCGAAATCAAATTCACCCCATGCGATATGCCAGCTACCTGAGCATGCTGCAAGATGACGACCAGCACAGGTGACAAATCATGACATCCAGATACCATTTATAGCATCATTTTTTCATTGAAGCAGACCCTTGAGCCCGAAATGAGCTGATATGGATTATTCATCTGAAATTGTAAAAGTGGCCGTACAGGAGGTGAGCCGATTGCCAGGCATAGGCAAGAAGACTGCCCTGAGGTTAGTACTACACCTGCTGAAAGGCCAGCCACAAACCATTGCCGATCTATCAGCTGCCATCCTCGATTTGGCCGACAAGGTTATCCGCTGCACCGAATGCGGAAACATCAGCGATTATCCGCTCTGCACCATCTGCACCGACCCGCGGCGCGATGACACCACCATCTGCATTGTAGAAGACATGCGTGATGTGATGGCTATAGAAAACACCGCCCGATATCGCGGCAAGTACCATGTGCTCAATGGCATCATCTCACCAATCGATGGCATCGGGCCTGATAAACTCAACATTGCTGCACTTTTTCAGCGGGCAAGCCTGCCCGAGGTTTCAGAAGTAATTTTTGCCTTGCCTACAACCATGGAAGGAGATACCACTATGTTTTACCTGACCAGGAAACTCGCCCGCGATGGTTTAAAGATCAGCTCTATCGCCCGTGGAATCTCAGTTGGCGGTGAACTTCAATATGTTGATGAGGTAACTTTGGGCCGTTCAATCGCTGCCAGAGTTCCCTACAGTGCATAAGGACGCGCCTCAGCCGCACCTTGCGGTCATCATTGTCAATTACAATGTGCGCTATTTCCTTCACCAGTGCCTCAGTTCTGTCCATGCAGCCATCAGCCATGCCGCTGCCAATGATTTTATAGTGGATTGCTGGGTGGTTGACAATGCCTCTGCAGACGATTCAGTGCAGATGGTCAGCCAGCATTTTCCCTGGGTAAAACTGATTGCCAATACTAAAAATTCGGGCTTTTCTACCGCAAACAATCAGGCCATCCGGCTCGCTGATTCCCAATATGTCCTGCTGCTCAATCCTGATACTGTTTTAGGGGAGCAGGTGCTCTCAGAATCCATCCAGCTGATGGATGCAAATCAAAAAATAGGTGCACTCGGGGCGCGGATGGTCGATGGCAGCGGCACCTTTTTGCCGGAGAGTAAGCGCGGCCTGCCAACCCCCGCCGTTGCCCTTTTCAAACTGATTGGGCTGGCCAAACTTTTTCCGAAATCAAAAAAATTCGGCCGATATCATCTGGGATTCCTTGATGAGCACCATCCGCATGAAATTGACATTCTGCCCGGCGCTTTCATGATGCTGAGGAAGGCCGCATTGGTGGCTATCGGCCTGCTTGACGAGGATTTTTTTATGTACGGTGAAGATGTTGACCTCAGTTATCGGCTCCAAAAAGGCGGGTGGCAGAACTGGTATATGCCTCAGCTGCAAATCATCCATTACAAAGGCGAAAGCACCAAAAAGGGCTCTGCCAACTATGTAAGGATGTTTTATCTGGCCATGGCACAATTTGCCTGGAAGCACTTTGGGCAAAGCCAGGCAAAACTTCATCGGGTAATCATCCAGTTCGGAATTTGGACAAGGGCAGGCTTAGCCATTGCCGAACGAATTGTGGCTCGGCTCACCCTCCCGCTGATGGATTATTCAATTGGGCTCGGATTGCTCCTGGCACTGGTAACATACTGGGAGCGCACAATCAAGTACGTCCATGGCGGCGGTTATCCTGATTTGCTCACCCATGCCTTGCTGCCCATCGCCATGCTGCTCTGGGTACTGGGCTTCTCCGCAGGGTCGGCATATAGCAGCCCCATCACTTTAAGCAACACGGTCCGCGGCGGATTAATTGGCACAGCGATAGTCGCACTGGTCTATGCCTTTCTGCCAGAAGAGCACCGATACAGTCGGGCATTGGTTGCGCTTGGTGGAGTGCTTGTTACAGCAGCAGCCATTTTCGCACGCTTTATATTTTTATTCGCTGCAAAAAATCAGATTGGTTTTTCGGTTGACCGCCCGCATGGAATCATCTTCGCCGGAAATGGAGATGATTGGCCAAAAGCAAAATCCATTCTTGATTCCGGCAACACCAAATACAGGTATTTAGGCAATGTTTCGCCTGATGAGTCTCCCGAGCATGAAAACCACCTCGGCCCCATCAGCAGGCTTGCTGAACTTGCCACGGCCAATGATGCACGCGAAATAATCTATGGTGCACAATCACTCTCCTATAGCCGCATCATCCAACTGATTCAAAACCCTAAGCTGCGGCATCTGGAGCAAAAGATATTACCTGCCGGCGCTGACTTCATCATTGGCAGCCACAGCAAAAATGTGCCTGGTGATTATTATGCCAAAGCCGAGAAGTTCAGCATTACGCAGCCAGCAAAAAAAGCGGCCAAACGCGCTTTCGATATGGTTGTCGCCGCGGTTTGTTTGATTGTTGGCCCGCTCACCTGCTGGCTGACCAGCTCACCTGGGCGATATTTCACCAACCTGATACTGGTGCTGGCAGGGAAATTTTCAATTATTGGATATGCAATTGGCCCAGCAAAATGCCCCCCAACAAAAACAGGTTTGCTTTCTCCAGCCGATTTGCTTACTTTCGAACCTGATAACCAAACGCTGGCCCAAATAGATTTCCTTTATGCCAGGGACTGGCATTGGGGCAAAGACCTCAGGATTTTTATCCATTCATTCAGCAAATTATCTCGCCAAATAGACCTTAAAAAAATTGAAAGCCATACTTACCAATAAAGCCCCCGCCCCCATTGGCCCTTACAGCCAAGCCATTGCCGCCAGCAATACAGTTTATATCAGCGGCCAGATTGCACTTGATACCCAAGGCGTTTTCAGAAATGAGACAGTTGAAATGGAAACTGAGCAAGTGCTGAAGAATCTCGAGTTTGTGCTCCAAGCTGCCCAGCTCAGTTTTTCAAACGTAGTTAAAGTTACCGTTTTCTTGACTGACATGGATGATTTTATGGCAGTGAATGAAGTTTATGGCAGGGCATTCGATGGTAGCCAGCCCCCAGCTCGTGAAACCGTTGCGGTCAAGGCTCTGCCAAAAGGTGCACGGGTTGAAATCAGCGCAATAGCTGTCAGAGAAGCCGAATAGTTCGCCTATTGCTCGCGGGTGTCCAGCCTGCGTATGCCAGCGCCCAGGGCATTTAATCTGTCTTCAATCCGCTCATAGCCTCTGTCAATCTGCGCTATGTTAAAGATTGTGCTCTCCCCGTGTGCATTTAATGCAGCAATCAGCAAGGCTACCCCTGCGCGTATGTCGGGGCTGCGCATCCTTATGCCGCGCAATTTCCCTTCTCTGCCCATTCCCATCACACTCGCGCGATGCGGGTCGCAAAGCAGAATTCTTGCGCCCATTTCAATCAGGTTATCAGTAAAAAACAGCCTGCTCTCAAACATTTTCTGATGGATGAGCACGTCCCCTTTGGCCTGGATGGCTACTACAAGGGCAATGCTCAGCAGGTCTGGGGTAAAACCCGGCCATGGCGCATCTGCAAGTGTCAGAATAGAGCCGTCAATATTGGTCTCAACCTCATACACGCCCTGCTTCGGCACAATGATGTCCGTAGCGGTCATCTCAAACTTGAGCCCCAGTTTTTTGAACCACACGGGTATCAGGCCAAGCCTGTCAGGGGCGCAGTTTTTAATGATTATGGCTGAATCTGTCATGGCAGCCAATCCTAAAAAACTCCCAGTTTCAATCATGTCCGGCAAACAAGTGTGCTTTGTACCATTGAGTTTCTCTACTCCGCGGATGGTAAGCATGTTGGTGCCTGAGCCGCTGATGTCCGCACCCATGCGGACAAGCATTTCACACAGTTGCTGCAGATAAGGCTCGCAGGCTGCATTATATATTTGGGTCTCGCCTTTTGCAAGCACCGCTGCCATCACTATGTTGGCAGTTCCGGTTACACTTGCTTCTTCAAGCAAAATGTATTTTCCATTGAGCGATTTCGCTTCGACAATAAAGGCGCTTGATTCCAAGTCATATCTGAACTCGGCGCCCAGGGCCTGCAGGCCCAGCAGATGGGTATCAATTTTTCTTCGGCCGATTTTGTCGCCCCCAGGCTTGGGAATCACTCCCCTCCCCCAGCGCCCCAGCATTGGCCCCAGCATCATTACTGATCCCCTGATCCTTCCCGCTTCCTTTTGAAATTCGGCTCCGTTGACCCTTGCAATATCCACTTGCGAGGAATTGAAGCGATAGGTATTCCTTTCAATCCTGTCCACTTTCACATTCAGCAGCCGCAGCAATTCAATTTGCTTTTGCACATCCAGAATGTCGGGCAGGTTTCCAACCTCTACATCATCATCAGTCATCAGCACTGCAGCCAGAATTTGCAATGCCTCGTTTTTTGCCCCCTGGGGCGTTATTTCGCCTGAAAGTGATACCGGCCCGTTTATTCTGAATGCTTCCATGCCCAGGGGGCGAAGGTATAAGCCCGCCTAACTTTCGGCAGAATTCTGCCCAGGCCTGCGATTAAAACGGCGATTCAAAGGCATCAAGCGGAGGGAAAGCTGCATCCCGAGCTGAAACAATCGGGTTGGAGGATTTCCAATCGAAAGGGATGGAATCCCACCGTATTCCCGCATCGTGGGCGGGGCTGTGCACCGTGCTCACCATATACAGCACAGTGGCCCATTCGCTCAAAGCCAAAAATCCATGGGCAAATCCCTTGGGCATCACCATGATTTGCGGCCGCTCTCCCGAAAGTTCCCTTGATACTGCCTGGCCGTAAAATTTTGAATTCCTCCTCAAATCCACCCCTACATCCTGGATGGCGCCGCTGATGCAGCACACAAATTTGACGTGGCTTGCCGGCGGGGATTGAAAGTGAAGCCCCCTGAGAACGCCTTTGTGGCTGGTGGAATAAAAAACCTCAGCAATCGGAGCATCAATGCCGTGTGCGGCTAAAAAATCCTGGTGAAAAATCTTGGCAAACCCACCCCTGAAATCTTCATGATAAAATCCGTCAATCAGTTTGACATCGGGAATTTCAAGGTCATCGATCTTAATCATTCAATAGGCTGAAGTATTCGTCAATTTGGTGCTGCGTCAAAATCTCTTCTCCCTGGCTCAAAGAAAATTGCCGATACCACTCAACAGTCCACCCTACTGCAGTTTCTGCATTCAGCCGGGGCTTCCAGCCCAATTCAGCGATTGCTTTGCTGATATCGAGTTTCAGCAGGCCAGCTTCATGCGGCGCATTGTCATCTCGCCGAATGGCTATTCTTCCGCCCCCCTGCCAAAGTGAATCTGCCAGTACTGCTACTTCACCTACAGTCAGGGTATCAGTAGCATAAGGGCCGAAATTATAGGCTTGGGCATATCGTTTGGGATTTGCGGCCAGCAGCATTCCCAATTGCAAATACCCCATCAGGGGCTCGAGCACATGCTGCCACGGCCTGACAGAAGCTGGGTTTCTGAGTATTACTTCTTCTCCCTTTCCATAGGCCCTGGCAAAATCGGGCAGCAGCCGATCTTCTGCCCAGTCGCCACCGCCTATCACATTTCCAGCACGGGCTGATGCGATGTACATACCATCAAAAAAACTTTGCCGGTAACTGCCCACGGCAATCTCCGCCAATGCTTTGCTGGCACTGTATGGGTCATATCCGCCGAGTTTGTCAATTTCGCGATAGGGGTAATTCCATTCCAGGTTTTCATAAACCTTGTCCGTAGTGATGATGACGGTCGGCACAGGGTGGCGCCTGATGGCCTCCAGCAAATTGACGGTTCCCATTGCGTTGATGGCGAATGTATCCACCGGCACCCGATAGGATTTGCGCACAAGCGATTGGGCTGCCAGGTGAAAAACCATATCAGGCTTGATTCTGTCCACAGCCCAGGCAATTTTGTCCGCTTGCCGTATGTCATGCCAAAACCTGCGCTCTTCAGCGATGTCTTTGATAAAGCCAAGCAGCTCGTAGTGGTCGCCAGGTTCGCTCGGCAAGGCATATCCATAACATTCTGCTCCAAGCGATTTCTGCAGCAATTGTTTCAGCCAGCTGCCTTTAAAACCCGTGTCTCCTGTTATCAGGATTCGCTTGCCTCTGTAACAATCATGCAGCTGTTCTACCAAACCTTCCATTCCGGATGCCCCTCCCACAGTTCATTGAGTTCGATATTGTCCCTCATGGTATCCATGCATTTCCAAAAACCCTGGTGCCGGTAGGCCATCAGCTGATTGTTTCTGGATAAATCATCAAGTGGCTGACGCTCCCACATCACCTCATCAGCATCATCCTGCAGGTAATCAAAAACCTGGGGTTTCAAAATAAAGAAGCCTCCATTAATCCATACCCCGTCGTCCTGAGGCTTTTCTCTGAATGCTGATACGCGGCCATCTGCCTCCAAATCCATCACTCCAAAGCGGCTGCCTGGCTGTATGGCTGTCATTGTAGCCAATTTTCCATGCTGATTGTGGAAGTGGAGCAATTGGTCTAAATCCACCCGTGCCACCCCGTCGCCATAGGTAAGCATAAAATCTTCCTGGCCAACGTACTGCTGCACACGTTTCAGCCTTCCTGCCGTCATCGTTTCCAGCCCAGTTTCAACCAGCGTAACCTTGAACTTTTCACTCCGGCTTCCATGTACCTCAGTACTGTTATTCTCCAGGTCAATGGTGATATCCGCATTGTGCAGAAAGTAGTTCATAAAGTATTCCTTGATGACATATCCTTTATAGCCCAGGCAAATGATGAACTCCTTATGCCCGTAGGCTGAGTAAATTTTCATGATGTGCCAAAGGATTGGCTTGCCCCCGATTTCTATCATCGGTTTTGGCTTCAAGTGGCTTTCCTCGGAAATTCTGGTGCCCTTTCCGCCGGCAAAAATGACTACTTTCATGCGCTCGGCGAAGATAGGGAGGGGCCCGCCCTGCCCCGGGATTTCTTCACCCCATCCCCGTTAAAGCAAAAGCGAGTTTTTTCCCAGTTTGCGATGAAAGGAAAAAAACTCGCTTTTAAACAGATTGCCGATTTTACTTTATTTAGGCTTGTAATCCCATGCAATCACCTTCAGTTCCGTTCTCCGGTTAGCCTGGTGCTGCTCCTCGGTGCAATTGTCCCCAGCATCGTTTGTGGGGTCATCATCTTTTTCGCAGGGGCAAGGTGTTTTCAGCACGCTTTCTCCATAGCCCTTCGGCACAAGCCTGTCACCTGCAATCCCTGCTGCAACCAGATAATCAACCACTGACTGAGCGCGATTTTGGCTCAGTGTCATGTTGTATGCATAAGGGGCGCGGCAATCAGTGTGGGCCTGCAATTCTACCACAATGTATGGGTAGTCATTGAGTATCCCGATAAGCGAATCGAGCGTGTTTTTTGACTCAGGGCGCAGGTTGAAACTGTCAAGGCCATATAAAATTCCTTTCAACTCCAGCTGAACGTTTTGCGGGGTGATAACCAGGTCCTGCACCAAATCTCGGCACACCCAATATTCTATCCCTTTGGTACTCTGCTCAGCACTTTCAGAACTGAAATATCGATCTTTTTTGGCCATGATGTCATACTTGGTTTCGCGATTAAGCTGGACACTGTACTTTCCTTCGTTATCAGTTTTCACTTCCTTTTTGGTATTCGGCTGGTCCCCATTGATTACCACAGTGGCATTGGGCACCACCCGCCCCGTTTTACTGTCAGTAACCACGCCTTTCAGGGTGTTCTCGCAAGGGTCAAGGTTGAATGTGTAAATATCATCATTGTTGCTCCCGCGCCTGTTGGAACTGAAGTAACCCGATTTTCTATCTTCTTCAAATGCAATCCCGAAGTCATCCCCGCCTGAATTCAGCGGATAGGTCAGATTCTGCGGCTTGCTGTAATTTGGAAAAGTGCCATAAGTAACAAAAAGGTCAAGCCCCCCAATCCCAGGGAGTCTGTCGCTTGAAAAATACAGGGTTGTATCATTGAAAAAGGAAGGGAACATTTCCTCACCTTCAGTATTGATGTTATCTGGCAGTTTTTCAGGGGTGTTCCACTTGCGGGCCCTTTTGTCATAAGTGGTGATGTACAGGTCGCTCCCCTTCTCTTTGCTGTTCATCACAAAAATCATGGTATTGCCGTCTGAACTCAGTGTTGGCTGGCCATAATCCACGGTGGTATCAGTGCATATTTCGGCTATTATTGTTCCCTGGCTCCATCCGCTGCCCTGCCGCTTGCTGGTCATCAGCACGCAATTGTTGCTGCGCCCCTCATATCCGCTGCATTGCGTAAAGATCATCACATTGCCTCGGTCATCAAACGTCAGCATTCCGTCATTGTAATTCCCGTTAACACCGCCCTCCAATGCCAGAGCCGGGTCCCAGCGTTCTGTCTTGCCCGTTTTTTTGCGATTCATGACGAATATGTCAGTATAACCCACTTTTTGATTATCACCCGATATCCGTCCATATTGCCCTTTGCCATTTGCTTCGGGTCTGTCGCTGGTAAAATACAGGGTTTTCTTTTGTAGCACGGGCCCAAAGTCATTCATGTTTGAATTGGCGAGTTTGAATGGCTGAATAATGAATCGCGATGGGGGGTTTTGTACCCATTCCATCGCATTCTTGGTCATATCAATCTGTTCTTTCACAAACTCATTGGCAGGGTTAGCAGAAGCAAAAGTGTTGAATTCCTGCAGGGCAGCCTCGTAGTCTTCAATGCTCAGCAGCATCTGCGCCCGCATCAAGTGTACATTCTGGTCGGCATATCCATTGTCTATTGCTTTTTCATACCAGCCTTCTGCCTGGTTAAAGGATCTTTTCAGCCGATAGCATTCAGCAACCCTGTAGGCGACTTCAGCCTTGTGCGTTTGATCTTTAATGCCAGCGTAAGCGCGTTTGTAAAAGTCCGCAGCCTGGCCATATTGCTCAATTGCCCAGAGTTCGTCAGCTTTCTGTTCAGCCTTGCTTTTGTCCTGCGCATTTGCCCCAAGGGCAAAAAACAGCGCAGCCAGCACCAGCCACGTTCTATATGTAGCAGTCATTCGTTTCAATTCTTCTTTTTTCCCAGTGGTTAAATATTGGTTTATTCGATTTTTCAGTGCCGCGTGGCTTAAACCCACCTTTTGCCCTTCCTCCCCAACAGGCAGTGCGCACCTGTAAAACGGACAATAAATGGCCCTGCAAACTTTCTGCAATAATAAGGCTAATTCAGCGGACGAACATCAGTTCCCGATACTTCGGCAATGGCCACCGGCGGTCATCTGTGTATAGCTCAAGTTTATCGCAGTGGTACTTTATCTCGTCAAAATGCGGTTTCACTTCATGGCAATATCGCATGGCCTTTGCTTTTGCATCAGCTTCCTGGTTGGCCAGTTTTCTGCTTTCTATCATCGATAATACCGCCGTTCTTGTTTTGCTGATGTGCACAGCAATTCTCCCGATGTAATCACGTGCCTCATTCGCCTCTGCTTCAAAACCTGCTGCCATCATGCTCTCAAAGTTCAGCAGCAGTTCATTGTGATATTCCACTGCAGCTGGGATTAATTGGTTGAGGGCTATTTGACCCAGAATTCGGCTTTCAATTTGGATTTGCTTGGCATAAATCTCGAGTTTTATTTCATGCCTTGCGTGCGCTTCCCGTTTGCTCAGTACACCTGTCCTCTCAAACAGTTCAATTGATTTGGCTGATATGTCAGCATCCAGTGCCTCTGGCGTGGTTTTGATGTTTTTCAATCCTCGGCGTTCAGCTTCTTCCACCCATTCATCACCATAATTATTGCCTTCAAAAAGTATGGCGGCACTGTCTCTCGCGTATTCCCTCAATATCTGCAATATGGCAGCCTGATGATTTCCATTCTTGGTCCTTTTTTCCACCTCAGCGCTGAATTCTGCCAGCTGATTGCCCACTATGGTGTTCAGCACCATCATGGGTGCAGCAGTGTTGGCAGAGGAGCCTACTGCCCTGAACTCGAACTTATTGCCTGTAAAGGCAAATGGCGATGTGCGATTTCGGTCCGTGTTGTCGCGCAGCAAAGCAGGCACCTTCGGCACTGCCATGCCGAACTCGCCATCACGCGCCTTCTTGCTCCTTGCAGAGTCGCTGCCAGGCTGCCTGATGAATTCTTCAATCACTTCAGATAATAGCGAGCCAATAAAAACTGAAATGATGGCTGGCGGAGCCTCATTTGCTCCCAGCCGATGATCATTGTTAGCCGATGCAATGCTTGCCCTCAGCAGGTCGGCATGGTCATGCACGGCCTTGATGGTGTTGATGAAGAATGTCAAAAACTGCAAATTGCTTTCAGGTGTATCACCAGGCGAAAGCAGATTGGTGCCCGTATCTGTGCCCATACTCCAGTTGCAGTGCTTGCCGCTGCCGTTTACACCTGCAAAAGGCTTCTCATGCAATATTTCTTTAAAGTGGTGCCGCCGCGCCACTTTTTCCATCACGTCCATCAGCAGTTGGTTGTGGTCAACTGCCAGATTTACTTCTTCAAATTGCGGCGCACACTCATACTGCCCAGGGGCAACCTCATTGTGCCGAGTGCGCAAGGGAATCCCGAGTTTATAGGATTCATTCTCAAAATCAATCATAAAGGCCTTGACCCTTTCAGGTATGGCCCCGAAATAATGATCCTCAAGCTGCTGGCCTTTCGCCGCCTCATGGCCTACCAGCGTCCTGCCTGTCAGCAGCATGTCGGGCCGGCTTTTAAACAGCGCAGCATCAACCAGAAAATATTCCTGCTCAATGCCAAGCGTGGCTGTAACACGCTTCACTTCCGGCTCAAAATATCGGCAGACTTTTGCTGCGATGCTTTCCAGCATGTGGCTTGCACGGAGCAACGGCGCTTTAAAATCGAGTGCTTCACCGGTATAACTGACGAATATGGTCGGGATGCACAAGGTTGTTCCCGAGCGTGATTCCATCAAGAAAGCGGGGCTGCTGGGGTCCCATGCTGTGTATCCCCTCGCCTCGAATGTGGTCCTGATGCCGCCGCTGGGAAAGCTGCTGGCATCGGGCTCCTGCTGCACAAGTCCAGTAGATGAAAACACCTCAATCGGCTGGCCATCTTTCACCTCGAAAAACGAATCATGTTTTTCTGCAGTTGACCCGGTGAGGGGCTGAAACCAGTGCGTGTAGTGGGTGGCACCCCGCTCAATCGCCCAGGTTTTCATTCCGCCGGCAATGCTGTCTGCCAATCCTCGGCTGATTTGATCGCCCGATTCTATAGCCTTTTTTATTTGTTTCAGCGTGTCCCTGCTCAGGTACTGCTGCATGGCCTTTTCCCCGAAAACATTGATGCCGAAAAAATCGGGTATTCTGGGCGATTCAGTTGGGCGTGGCAGGGTTATCTCCCGCTTTTGAATCAGTTCAAGGGCATTAAATCTAAGCGATGTCATCTTGGCCGGCAAAGGTAAGGCCCTTGTTTTCCGGTGTCAATTTTTTGCCATGTTAGATTGTGGACAAATTTTATTGCCCAGCTTAAACCCGTACCCCAATTGCACGTTACAATCGTCATGAGCGAACACATGGATTTCGGCCACAAAAAAGATTCCCTGCTGGAACAAATGGCCTTTGCAAAGTCAGCAGGCTATAAAGAAGAGTTTATGAGCAAGGATGCCCACAGCATCACCAACTATGACAAATCGCGTGATTATGCCCCTGACGAGGTTACAATCATCCACCACTACCGTTTTGAAGGCGAAAGCAATCCGGATGACATGAGCATACTTTATCTGCTGGAAACAGCTGACGGCACAAAGGGCATTTTGAGCGATGCTTATGGAACTTACAGCAATCCAGATATTGATTGCTTCATCAAAGCGGTGGAAAAACGCGCCGAAGTTTAGCCCCTCAATTTTCTGGATTAATCAGATGTCCAGCTGTATTGCTTCAAGAAAGGAATTTTGGCAATTCTTCCCTCTACTTCAGCAATCATTTCTTTCGTCCATTCCAGTTTAGTCCGGCTGCGGTTGTTGGATTTATAAATGATGCCTGAAGCATCACGCAGAAAACCTTCATCTTTTGGCAGATTTAAAAAATCGCACATGCGCTGCAATGTGTCCACAGGCTCAGTAATCATATCCTGGTGCGGCACAATCAGGGTGTGGCTTTGCCCGACAGCTTCAATGTATCGCATCACTGTGTTAGCCAGCACAAAATATCGCCTGATGTTTTCAATATTTATTGCTTTGCGGTCTTCCCTGAGGCAAATGGTGGTGATGTTATCAAATGGGTTGCGCACAATCACAATGATCTTGACAGATTTGTTTTTGGCCATCACGTTTTTCATCATCACCGGAAACTTGCGCAGTTGGCTGGTGTCTCGACGGCCATCTTTGTCACCAATCGCAATCAGGCCCTTGTGTTTGCCTTGATACTGGTTGGGCACCACATAGTTGTATCCGCTCTCACCCCTCCCGCGTTTGCCGTATTCCTCAGCATTCTCAAGTATCAGCTGATATACTTGATTTCGGCTGAACCCCATCGCCCAATACTTTAAAGCATTCAGCTCATGGCTTATCGCAATGTTGGGGTGGGCATCGAGCAATGACGCAACAAGCGAGTGGCCGCTGCGCTGGTTGCCGAGAAACATGCAATAGGTTTCAACCTCATCGAAAAGTTTGGCATTTTTACGGCTCCGCCCCATCGAGCCCCAAAAAACCTTCATGATGCTGTCGAAACGGTGCTTGCTGTAAAAGCCTTCTGCAGGATATTTTATCTTGATTCCGTCATGCAGCGAAACTTTCCAATAGTACCAAAACGGATTTGTCTTCAGGAATTTGAGCATCAGCGTGCAAAATTAACAGTATTGCCAACCTCTGCTCACCCGTGGGCAATGGTCAAAGTAAATCGAAGAAATCATTTACCGCTGGCTTAAATGCTGAAATAAATCCTTCAGCATAATCCAGCCCAGCGTAATTGCCACTCATTATGTCCCTGGATTGAATCAGCCCCAGAAATTCCTTCCGTGCTATAAGCGTTTCCTGCTCTTTGGATGTTGCATCATAGAACTGAGACTTGAAAGCATAAACAGCTCTCATTTTCCTGTCGAGCACATTTTTGATGTCCACCACAAAATCTGGCGCCATTGGGTAATACTGGATAAAGTGATAAACATGCTTTGGCCTCCACGGCTTCTGCAATTCACCACCGTGCCAGGTTTCCAGTTTAGTTAATCCCGATAAAAAAGCTGCATTCTTCACAATCTCTGCTGCAGTGGCGTGGTCAGGGTGTCGGCGGTCATTGTGGTTTGTCAG
>CBDTVD010000014.1:0-16075 GCA_965363965.1 uncultured bacterium | reverse complement strand
GATTTCCCTGTACCGCGTTTCCCTGCCCTTTTTGTGCGGCAGAAAGCCGAGGAAGGTAAAGCTCGCTGATGGCAGGCCGCTTTCCACCAGGGCAGGCACCAGGGCCGTCGGGCCAGGCAGGCACTCGATGGCGATGTCCGCTGCCAGGCAGGCGCGCACCAGCAGATAGGCAGGGTCGCTGATGCCCGGGGTGCCCGCGTCGCTCACCAGTGCCGCGCCGTTGGGCAGGGCTGCAATGTCGGCCGTCAGGCGCTCTGCGTTTCGGTGCTCATTGTGCTGGCCATAGCTCCACAGTTTCGGGGTGCTGATGCCCAGGTGGCTCAGCAGTTTGGCTGTAACCCGGGTGTCCTCAGCCAGCACCAGGTCGGCTGAGCGCAGGGCCTCGATGGCCCGCAGCGTAATGTCGCCCAGGTTGCCAATCGGTGTCGGCACAATCGTCAGCTTGCTCACAGGCCGCAAAGATGCGGGTGAGGGGGGGTGGTTTATTCTGGGCTTTTGTTTGAGGGGTGGCTCAAGTTTCCAGTTTTTATAACTCTCCCCCGTGCCCACCTCTGAACTCGAAAGAGGGGGTGGCAATTGAAAGGCTTGTGGTGGACTTTAATGATTACATTATATGGTTATCCGATTGTTTTGATTGCAAATCGCAAAGCCACATCATTTAACAACTCCCTCCCGAGCCCCTTGCCGAGCGCTGAGAAGTGTGCCGATTTGGAGTTGCGTGCTTTCGAAAAAGTGGTGTTTTTTTTGGGGCGGGGGGGATGGCCTTCCAAAAAAGTGGTGTTTTTTTTTGATGGGGCCTTGATTTGGGGTGGCCGATGGCTGATTGACTTTTAAAGCTGGGGCGGGAGTGTAAAGCCAGGATGACCAATTGCTACACCATCCAAAATAGCAGCCTTCCGATAAGAGAAAGGCTGAACATGGCACCCTGGTAAAAAAAAAAATGCCGAAAAGCTTGCACATTTCAATTTTAATGCTTAACTCTGCCCCATGATGCGCGCCGCCCGAACCCTTTTGATGCTTTTAGCCTTGCTGCCAATGCTTTCCACCCGATGCATAAAGGGGCCAAACACCACAGCGGTGCCAACATCCGTGGAAGGCCGAGTGCTGCGGCATGGAGACGACAAGCCGCTTGAAGGGCAATTGCTGGTGCTCTCTGCCCAAAGCAAGAGCAGTGCTTGGACACCGAATACCGACACTGCATCCAACACCGCACTTACTGATGCTGACGGACGCTTCCGGCTGGATTTCAAGGCTAATGAGAACTACATTTACAAACTGGGCATATTTCGCCAGAGCGAAAAGTATGACTGGAACGATGACATCGTTTACTTGGCGGCAGGAGACCAGAAACTGGACGTTATTTACAGGCTGGCAGAGATGGGCACATTGGCAGTGCACTTGAAAAACGCTCCCCCCCTTGACACATTATCAAGTATAAACTTTGATCGTGTTCATAAAAGTTTTTACTATATATCAAACGACACATTAATATTTATTCCATTCCCAAGCGGTCTGAATATATATTGGGGATGGTGGAAAACCATGCGAAACCATTCGTCTACACGACATTCCGACACAATTCTTATCCCCATTGCCGACACCCTCCACTACACCATAACTTATTAAGCGCTAAAACCAAATCTAACTATGAAAACTCTCCTCCTTCTTCCACTGTTGCTGCTCTCCCTTGCCGGACAAGCCCAAACTGACAGCCTGCTTTATAGTCTTCAGCACCGCTATAATACCATCGGGCAGGGATATCTGCCGACTGATTACCTCTATGACCGCACCCTGCCGATGAGCAGCATAGGCGTTTTTGATGGAACATATGACACCACAATTACACCTGCCAACTGGGAACAGGTGTACCGATACCGGCTTCGTGCAGGTGCACTTCCAGCTCATCCGCTATGGGGACACCCTTAACAGCCTGCAGGAGCTGTATATTGAAAATCAACCATACTGCTGAATGTGGTTTCCTGCGATATAAAGAACCTGCAGGAGCTGTATATTGAAAATCAACCCTCAGGGCCCGAGGCAGCCGTGAAAATAACTGCCAATGTTTCTTATCCTATTGGAACAAGCCAAAAGGCTACAGGACTATATACCCGCAAATCTCCTAATGATCCCCTGACTGGGCAGCCGAGGGAATGCATACTCAATCCGATTATCATATTGGATGGCATAGACTTCGGCCCAAAAGTCTGCGTAAATGGGCGTTGCGGGGACTACGGATGGCCTGATATGATTAATCCAAACCAATACAGAAATCAGCTATGGTACCCGCGCCATCTATTCAGCGGCACTTAATGGCACCACAGGGCCTACGCTCAGCAGCCTCAATATCCACCACTGCACCGACGGGATAGTATCTCAGGGGAAAAGTTTATTCATCAACAACTCCAGCTTTGCGAGCAACAGTGCTTCCAGCCTCACCACCGATTACCATTCGGCGCCCTATGGTATGGAGAACTGCACCCTCAGCGGCGGCAATTTCGGCATACACCTCAGCAACCAGCTCAACAATAATGATTTTTTGCTGGCTGAAAACTGGATAGATGAAGCAGCAGTCGGCCTGCGGATAAATTTCGCAGAGGCTCAACTGAAGTGCAATGCCTTCAGTGATTGCGGGCGCGGAATAGAGATTCGCGGTGGAAATGTGTTTATGCAAAATACTGGTGGCAGCGGCTTTGGGGGCAACAATTTTCGCACCTGCTCTACTGCTGTGTTTGCTTATTCAGACGCATATACATATAATTCATTTTTCTACTTCAGCGGTGGCTTTAATAATTTTCGGACAATCAGCCGAGCCATCGATGGCACAGTCGCTGGGACTGCACACTCGGGCTGTAAGATCGCCGCAAACTCTAATTACTGGAACAATCCTGTTTTGGGCGGGCAGGTCAGCACCACCGATGCACTCCTTAGCATGTCTGGATGCAGCAACGGAATCAGTTTTACAGATGGAAACGCCAAAACTGTCACACCTTACCCATATCCCAGCAACATCTGCCCCAACGGCGGCGGCGGCCCAGCCAGCGGCCCAGCACCCGATACGTCGCAGACTGGCGACATCAAAGCCTTGCCTGAAGCTTTGGTGGTGCTGGAAGAGGCGATCATTCAGGCCGATGCAGCCCGTGGCCTGGATTATGCCGACCTTGCAATGGTCGACAGCCTCTATAGGGCGGCAAAGGAATCGGTGGCAGATGAAATCAACTCAATCGACAGCACCATGCCTTATAATGTGGAAGTGTTGCTGGGCCTCACCAAAAACCTGATTATAGCCGGAGAGGGCAAAGCAAGCGTTATCCGACACCAAGCCATGAGCGATGCCATTGCACTGCACGCTCAGTACCGGCAATTTGACAGTGCATTGGCAGAGATTAGCAGGGCACGCAAATGGGCTGATAGTTCTGCATATGCCATGCTTGATTATTGAGAGTGTATTTTCTCGGCATATGACAGTCTTCATTCGGGCCGAATTAGGCAAAATCAATTGATAGACAGGCTGGTTCCGTGTTCACTTGCTGAAAGCAAACGCCAAGGTAAGGCTGATGCCCAGGCATGGTCCTCAAAGCCAGAACCGCTTGCGCAATCCACCCTCACCCTCTTCCCCAACCCAACTGACGGTTTGCTCGAAGTTAAAATTGCAGGCAGTGCGCAATTGCAGAGTGTAGAAGTGTATAACCTGCAAGGAAAGCGGATGCTGGTGCAGCAGTGCAATGGCGGCGGGGTCCAGTGCAGTTTGAACCTCGGCGGTTTGCCGGCGGGCCTGTATGCAGTGGTCGGCCACACCAGCACTGGCGTGATGCGCGCCAACGTTGTGGTGCGGTGATGGGGTAATGGGGAATTACTCACCTGCCACCACCTGCTGGATGATGCTGTGCATTTTGGAAGCGAGGGCGGTGCGGTCGAACTGCTGCATGGCGACTTGCTTGGCGTTTAGGCCCATCGTGTCTCGGCGGCTGGGGTCGGCGATGGCTGCGATGCATTCCTCGGCCAGCAAATCGGGCCGATCGAAAGGGATGGTGATGCCGCAATCGTTCTCCCTCAGCAGGGTTTTTATCCAGCCCTGTGTGGTTTGGATGACGGGGATGCCAGCGGCCATGGCGTCGAAGAGTTTGTTGGGCGAACTGGTATCCAGAATGGGGCGGCCCTCCAGGGGCACCAGCATAAAGTAGGCGCGCTGCACCCATGCCACCAGGTCGGCTTTAGGCATCAGCCCCATTATGCGGAGGTTGGTGATGCCGTGCTGGCTGATGTATTGCTGTATGGTTTCGCGCTGCTGGCCATCGCCAATCATCAGGAAGAGGGCGCTGGGTGCAGCCGATTGCATGGCCTCGGCGGCGCGCACCAGCAGCATCGAGTTGTTCACCTGGCCGATGTTGCCTGTATATAGGAAGATGCGCTTGCCCAGGGCCCAATCGGGCAGGATGAAGCTGCTGGTATCGCGGGCAAACAGGTCATTGTCGCTGGCGTTGGGCACGCTGCTCACTTTGCTGGGGTCGCCAATTTTCTCGATGATTTCGTCGCGCATTCCAGGGCTGAGGGCCACGATGTGCCGTGCGGCGCGGTAGCAGACCCCCTCAAACCAATAGGCGAGTTTTTTGGCCCAGCGGCTGTTTATCAGGCCCATCTGTATGGCGCCCTCTGGCCACATGTCCCTGACCTCGAGGATGAGTTTGCGGCCCCTGAGGTATCGGGCGGCGAGGCCAGGGATGCCCACGGTAATCGGCCCGCTGCTGGCGATCACTACATCGGCGCGGGTGGTGATGGCATACCAACTGCTGAGGACTGAATAAAGAAAAAATGTCCACAGCCGATAGATGATTTTGTGCTTGTTGCTGATGCGGATATTCAGCACCCTTACCTGCACCCCATCATAATTTTTCAGTTCGCTGATGCCGCTGCTGGTCAGGTCGCTTTTGTCATAAATGCTGGTAACCACAATAATTTGGTCGCCCTCTTTGGCCCATCGCTTGGCAAACTCGAACACACGGGTGCCCCAACTGCCCTGCGGGGTACTGAAGTATTGGTAAAAATAGAGGATGCGCAAGGGGCGATAAGGGGCTTTATGCCAGGCTGACGAGTGTATCAATAATGCGCTCGGCAGCTCGGCCATCCCACAGCTCGGGGATTTCACTGCGCTTCCAGTTGCCGCTGAGAAGGAGCTGGAATGCCTGGGCGATTTTGGGCTTGTCGAAACCCAGGAGCAGGTTGCTGCCGACCTCGACCGTTTCGGGGCGCTCGGTGTTTTCGCGAAGGGTAAGGCAGGGCACTTTGAGGAAGGTGGTTTCCTCTTGGATGCCCCCTGAATCGGTTACCACTGCGAGGCCATTTTTTACCAGATAGATAAACTCGAGATAAGGCATTGGCTCAGCGAGGATGAGGTTGCTGGGCAGCGGCCCGATGGCAGCCAGTTTCTGCCGAGTGCGGGGGTGCACAGGAAAGACGAGCTTTTTATCGCCAGCCAATCGGCCAATAAAACTGATCATGTCTGCCAGTTTCTCAGGATCATCTACGTTGCTGGGCCGGTGGAGGGTGAGGGTGAGGTACTCGCCTTCCTTCAAGCCTTGGGTGCTGAAGAAATCTGGGCGCTGCAATCGGCTGAGGTTGGCGTTTAGGGTATCGATCATCACATTGCCAACAAAGTGAATCTGCGAGTCCCTGGCGCCCAGTGCCCTCAGGTTGGCCGCCGCGCCCCGATTGGTGGTGAAGAAAACGTCGGCCAGGACATCCGTAACCATCCGGTTGATTTCCTCGGGCATCTCAAGATCGAAACTGCGCAGCCCCGCCTCGACGTGGGTAATTTTTATCCCCATTTTTTTGGCGACCAGTGTGGCAGCCATGGTGGAGTTGACATCGCCGACCACCAGCACCATGTCGGTGGGGTGATTGAGCAATTCCTGCTCGAAGCCAATCATGATATTCGCCGTCTGCACGGCGTGGCTGGCAGAGCCTACCTCGAGGTTTGCATCAGGGGCAGGAATGCCGAGGTCATTGAAAAAGCTCTCGCTGAGTTTGGCATCGTAATGCTGGCCGGTGTGCACCAGTCGATAGCTGAGTTTGCCCTCGGCATGGCGCGGATGCTTTTTGATGGCATGAATAATCGGGGCGATTTTCATGAAATTGGGCCTTGCGCCGGCCACGATTGTCAGCCTCATTTGGATGCGTTGGATTGGTTGAGGAAAGATTGGATGAGCTGAGGTTTGCCGCTGGCCGTGTTGGGGATTGAGTCCACCTTTATAAAAGTGATGGGCAGATTTTCTTTCAGGCTTGTCCAGATTTTCTGCTGGACGACTTGCAGAATTGAATCGCTGAAGCCTTGGTCAGGAATGTACTCAATCTCGATTCCATCAAGGTTTCGCTGGATAACGCGGAACTGCTTTATTTCTGGAATGTGCTCAAAAATTCCGGTGAAGGCATGCACCACGATGTGCTTTCCGCTGCGGGTGTGCACAATATCGGTGTCTCGCCCGATGACCATGCGCAGCTGGGGGAGCTTTCGGCCGCAGGGGCAATTGATGGGGTTGGATTCTTTGATGGCCAAATCGCCCAGATAATATCGGATCAGCGGCATGGCAAAATTATCGAGCCTGGTGACCAGCACTTTTCCCAGGGTGCCATCGGGGACAGGGTTGCCATCATCGTCCACGATCTCAAGGACGCATTGTGGTGTCATCAGGTGATAGGTGCCGTGGCTGCATTGGGCGGCAATCATGGCCCCTTCGGTGCAGGCATAGGTGTCGTGTACTCGGGTGTGAAATTGGGCCTCGATCAGTTTCCGGAAATGGGGGAACATTTTGTCGCCCCAGCTCACGCAGCTTTTCAGCTTGATGCCATCAATGCCATTTTGCTGTGCAATTTGGGCAAAAACGTAGAGGCTGCTTGCGTATCCCATAAAGTGCTTCACCGGGTTTCGCTCCACCTGCCTCAGCAGTCCGATGGCCTTATCAGCTTCCATACTGTATGCAGGTATGTAATCGGTGCGCAGCACTTTGTCTTTCATGGCTTTCACCATGCCGCGCTGCGGTGTGATGCCCGTTTGCAGAATGGGTGCGCCGAATTGATAGCCTGCCCATTCCCACCAAAGTATCTGGATGGCGCGGTGGCTGCTTTGCGCTTCTTTATCCAGATAAACAACGCCCTGAATGCCGCTGCTGCCACTGCTGGCCTCCCTGATGTACTGTGATTTATCGCCGACCACAAACCTGTCTATATTTGGTTTGATATCGGCTTTGCGCACCACGGGGAATCGGCTGAGCATTTCCACGCCGGTGAGGCCTTTTTGCAATTTGATATCCTTATAATAATCGCAGTTGGCCTGGGCAAAGCGGAGGACTTTAATCAGCCGCCTGCTCTGCTGCCTCCGCAGCTCTTCCTCTGTCAGCCATTGGTCTTTGCGGTATCGGCGCAGGTATTTTGTCAGGCTGCCCCCATTCAGTTTGTCGAATGCCGGCATGGCGACATGTTCAATCAGCCGGTTATAGAGCATGGGCGCTGTTTGTGGTGGGCTGCCTGCTGCTGGGCCGAAAACCGCCCTGCGAGCCGGCGGCTGGGATGGTGAGTGATACTGGGTTCGAACCAGTGACCCCTACCCTGTCAAGGTAGTGCTCTGAACCAACTGAGCTAATCACCCTTCCGCCTTAAATCGGGGGGCAAAGATACAGCATGCCTTGGGGCAATGCCCAATCCCTTGGCGCATACAGCCGCCGCAGGCCCTTTGTGAGAATCAATGTTCCCAGATATCCTGCTCCCAGCTGCGCAGTCTGCTTGCTATGGCCTCCCCTTCGTATAGTGCGCCGAGCGGGTCGGCATTAAACTCCGGCTGATCCCTTATGGAAAGGTCGAAAACATTTTCCTCTGCCGCCACAAGGGAACTGAAAAGCCGCTGGGCAAAAAAATCTTTATAGGTTATTGTGCTGGCATCGTTTCGGGGGTTGAAGATTTTATTGCCTGCGAGCAATTTTTCGACTGCTGGCCACGGGATGTAGTACATCGGCATTTCGTCGAGTTCCACCATGCCGAGTGCTGGCCGGTACATGGGTGCAATCCACAATATCCGGGGGGCCATGGTGCCGCGCTGTTTATCAAAAACCCATTCTTCACCAATCATCCAGCGCTGAATGGTGCTGTAATCAAACTGGGTGGTTACCTGCGTATCAATGATGTAGTCAGGTTCATCTGCGTATGGCTGATAACCGATATTCTCAACTCTGCCGCCAAGCGCCGCGGCCTCTTCCACCGTATAACTGCTGCTGAAATACTCGTCCCTGTAAACCAAAAGCCGCGCTTCGCCCGCTGAAAGCGGTTCAGTGGCTGCATGGCGAATGATTTCACTCAGGGGGTTGACAGGCCATTTAAGGGGGAGATTCTGCTTTTCCCTGACGTCTATCACCCGCACCAGAAGCTTTTTGTAAACTTGATCTGCAGCCCTGACCTCCGAATTGGCAAGCGCAGGCCGTGGCCCGTGCCCTTCTATACTCATTATGGAGGACAAATTTTCAGGTGCAGGCTGCGCATCTGCAGAGAAGAGGAATGCTGTGCCCCACACTGCAATTGTCAGGGCAATTCGGATATTTATTGGAGCCATCATATGAGTATATAACCCTCATTTCACTGCCGAAATTGCATGGCTGACTGCGATGCAATAAATTGGCAATCATTTAGTTGAGCGCACATTTTGACACATTTAACCAAAAAAAATCGCCGACCCGCAAAAGATGCAAGCCGGCGATTTGTATGATGGTTGATTTAGCCTGTTTCAGGCTGACTTTTCAGGTCTCAGTATTCCCAGAGGTCGTGCTCCCAGTTAAAGAGTTCTTCCTTGATGCGCTCACTTTCGTAGAGTGCTTCCATGGGGTTGTCCTTAAACTCAGGCATGTCGCTGATGGCGAGGTCGAACTCGTTGCTCTCACGGATAATGTAGGAGCTGAAGAGGCGCATCTCGAAATAGTCGTTGTAAGAAAGGCGCATTGCGTCATTCTTGCGGTTGAAAATTTCTTCATTCACCAGCACGTTTCGGAGTTCATTCCAGCTGACGAAAAACATCGGCTGCTCAGGCAGTTCAATGCCACCCAGGAGGGGTTTATAGACAGGGGCAATCCAGTCAATTCTTGGAAAGAACTGGCTGCGCTGCTTATCGAAAATCCACTCTTCACCAATCATGTATTTTCTGATGGATACATAATCAAATGGTGTATAAACTGTTGAGTCGACCAGATAATAGGGATCATTGGGGTCTACCTGCACCTGCACTGTTTCCTCAATCGCGCCCATTTTTTTCACTTCATCCACCATGTAAACACTGGTGAGCGAGTCATTTTTATAGGCTTTCAATTGGCCAGGGTTGCCATCCTCACCCACTGTTGTCATTTCATACATCAGTTTGTTGAGGGGGTTTTTGGGCCACTGCAGGGGGAGGTTCTTTTTCTCCCTGGTGTCGATCATCCGGACAATGCGCTGGGCATAGAGTACGTCGGCTTCGCGGAGCGATGGATAAGGCAGGGCCTTGCGCTCTTTGATGCTCATTTTGTCGTAGTTATACTCCAGGTATTTGTTGAACGGTACATCTGCGCCGCCGCCGCCACCCCCTGAAGGGTCTTGGGCAAAGGCACTGCCGGCTGTGGCCAGCATTCCCATCAGTAATCCGGCTGCTATCTTCTGCATTCTCTGTGTTCTTCTTTTTTCAGTTAATTTGGATATAAGGGGTGCTGATGAGCTTATCGGATGGTGAAGTTGGTACCGTTCATCCGGACGACCCCAGTGGGGCCGACAGCTTCCACCTCAGCAATGATGAGGATATCGCCTGGGCGGGCTGATGCCATTTTGCTTTTTGCACCAGCACTCAAGCGGTTTCCGCTGATGGTTTCCTGATACAGGCCGCCGCTGGTAGCCTGCTTTGGGCTGAGGGCGAAGACGAATTTGCGCACAGTGTAATTGAGCCCCTCGAAAGCGAAGCCTTCACCGAGGTTTGCACTTACAAAGTTTACAGTCGCCAGTTCACCGCGGCTCATGCTTCCGCCATCTTTGGTACCGAAGTACACAACTGGCTTGGGCACTTGGCGCACGCGATAAGTTTGGCTTCCCATCATTTTTGATCCGCCGTCGGTTTTGGCATTGGCAGTAACTTTCACCTCACGGGCACTGCCGTTGGGCTTAAAGATGTATTGGCCTTTGCCTTTGTTGGTCCATGTACCGCCGCCGCTGACGTTGGCTGTTACCAGTTCAGGTGCAAAACCTGGCACTGAAACGCTTATGGGGTTTTCGAGGCCCACATAAACCACGTTCATTTTATCGGCTGAGATTACCGCACTGCCCTGGAACACCTGATAATTGGTGCTGAAAGGATAGCTGGTGTCCTTGCCTGAAGGGTCTTTCAGAGTAATGGTTCCTTTGACGGTACGCTCGCCCTGGCCGCTGGTAGTGGTTTTATAGATGGCTTTGCCGCGCTCGACTTTCTGCTGCTCGCCATTGATGGTGATGACAGGATTTTGGGTTGAACTGTAAGCGCCGAGGAATACCTCTGCCTCGAATGGCTGCCCGCTGAGGACGAATGCCTTATTTGACTTGACAATAGGCACCAGTCCATCAAATTTGAAGTCGGATGCGCCGATTTGGCCAAAGAGGTGTTTGACAACTTCGCTTTCAGCATTTCGCACGTCATTTTGGAATTTAGTGAGCTCCGTGATGGTAGCAATCAAGGGAACGCTTTCAAAGTAATAGCTCTCCCAGCTGGGCTTAGGACTTTCCTTTGGATAGTCAGTCGGCATTTTAAAGCGGACTTTATCGCGCTGATCTTTATCAACCAGGTTGAGCATTTCAGTTTCAAAAGTTTTGAGATCGTTGAGGAGCTTGGGGCCCATTTTGTCGCCTGACGGGGCCACAAAATACTCGGTGCCGATTTCGATGCTGCTTTCAGCTTTGATGCTTTGGCTGCCATGGCTTTCAACATATCCGCCGCCACGTTCAACCAGCACTGCCTTGATGTCGTCAATTTCTTTGTACATGGCATCAGCTTTGGCCTTGGCTATCATGGCGCGGTCATAAAGCGGCTGCACCTTGGCTTTGTCATCTGACAGCTGTTTGGCAAACTGCTTATAGGTGGTTTCGTTTTTTGCGGCAAAACTGGTGTTGGTTTCAATCAGACCCTGGTTAACCAGAGTAAATGCCTTGAGTACCTCGGCTGACACGTTGAGTGCCAGGAGGGCGGTGAGCACCAGATACATCAAGTTGATCATCATCTGGCGCTTGGGATTTGCTTGTCCTATTGACATTTATTTTTTTGCCGGTTACGGCGTCTTTTTTTTGTTTTTTTGAGCTTGTTAAAAAGATTAACGCTGAAATTGGGGGCTGTGGTATAAGGCCTGGCCGAAAAGAATGAATCCTGCGGCCAGGCCATTAACCATTAGCTTATTTGTGCCTTAGCCGCGGGCGCCGACATTCATGGCGCTGAGCATGTTGCCGTAGATGGAGTTGAGGGTACCCAGGTTGCTGTTGAGTTTTGTGAACTCAGCACCGAGCTGACGGGTAGCACCTTCATTTTCCATGAGGTTTTCAGTGGCTTGGCCAAGCGTGTTGACCCAATTGCGGAGCTGTTTGCCGAGCTGGTCGCTTTCGCGCAGTTCCTGTTCGTAAATGGTATTGATCTGGCCGAGCTGCTGAGTGATGCGGTTGAGTTCCTGATAATACTGCACGGTAACATCGCTGCCCTGGCCCATGCGGTCAACTGCATCAATGGCGTTGACATAGGCTTGGTTGATGCGGTCAACGCTGGCTGAGGCAGTTTTCACTTTGTCGGCATATTCGTTGGTGGCAGTGGCTGCATTGGTCAGTTGGCCCATGTCATTTACGCTTTCGGTCAGGCTGCGAAGGCCCTCGCCGAGGCGATTGATGGTCGTTTGCTCAATGCGGGCTTCCTCCAGCATTTTGTCGATGCTTTTGGTCAGGTTTTTATCCTTGTCTTTGCCTTTGCCGCCGGAGTCCATTCCTGCGAGTTCTGGGTACACCAGGGTCCAGTCAATTTCTTCCTTGACCGGCTCGAAAGCCGAGACGAAGAAGATCATTGCTTCTGTGGTCAGGCCGATGCCGATCGCCCAGTCTGCGCCTGGCAGGTGGAGGATTTTGAACATCGCGCCGATGATTACGATGGCCGCGCCGATACCGTAAACACGGCTCATTGCTACCTTGAAAATTTTACTGTGAAATAGACCTTTTCCTTTTGCCATTGTCTTTTTGTTGCGGAAAGCTGTTAACTCTGTTTTATTTACTGATTTGTGAAGTCTGGATAGATTGGGTGGGTCAGCCAGTTATGGGGGGTGCGGAAGCAGCCCCATCGGCCTTGCCTGCTTTTCTTTGTTTTAAAACGCGGTTTAGCGGTCGTTTATGCTGCGGCCCATGTATGTCATGGCATTGCGGAAGCCTACGTAGCTTTTTGCAGTGTCAGCATATTCATATGCGCGGGTGAAAACTTTGCAGTAGAAGGCGATGTCTTTCCAGCTTCCGCCGCGAATTACTTTGCGGGTGAGGCTGGCCGCTTCGCCTGGCTTGGCGTTGTAGTAGTAGTCAGGGTTCAGGTCATGGACGTAGGTGTAGATTCCTTCGTCGAATGCGCTGCTTGTCCACTCGGCTACGTTTCCGGCCATGCAATAGAGGCCATAATCGTTGGGGAAATAGCTGGTGGCTTTCACCGGATACATTCCGCCATCGTCTATATAGTTACCACGAAGGGGCTTAAAGTTGGCGAGGAAACATCCGCGGCTGTTGCGGGTGTAAGGGCCACCCCAGGGGTAGTCGTTGAAACGGCGGCCGCCGCGGGCTGCATATTCCCACTCTGCTTCGGTAGGCAGGCGGAATGGGTTTACTTCGGGGTCGCCATTGTCCAGATAGTATTTGTTCAGGAAGTTGGTTCTCCACCAGCTGAAGGCGTTGGCCTGTTTCCAGCTGACACCCACCACGGGATAATCGTCATATCCAGGGTGCCAGAAGTAAGTCTGGGCCATGGGGTCGTTATAGCTATAGGTAAAGTCGCGGATAAAGGCCAGTGTATCTGGGTAAATCTGCGCTTTATCTTCACGAATGAACTGGCGGCGGGGCACGGGGTTCAGCTTATACTGAAGTTTGGCCGCCTCCTGCAGGTCGAGCGTTTTGTATTCGTACACCAGTTTTCGGGTATCAAGGCTTTTGTTAAAGCCGATTTGGTCCTGTTTGCTGTACATCAGGCCATCAATCTGGGCGACAACGTCTGGGTCTTCGTAATCAATTTCGATATCCCAATCAAGGCGTTCGTTTCCTTCTTCGTCCTGGATGACATGGTCTTCACCCAGCGTGCGCTTCACAATCGAGTCGCGCACCCAATAGACGAACTGGCGATACTCATTGTTGGTGATTTCGGTGTCATCCATATAGAATGCCTGAATTGAAACCTGTTTAGGGCGAGCATTGAGGGAACCTGAGATGTCCTCCTCAGTCTGGCCCATGTGGAACGTCCCGGTAGGGATGTAAACTGTGCCGTAAGGTTGGGGGTGGTACCACGGCCTCCTCCCCTCGACACCTGTCAGTTCACCCTGGCTGCTGCCGCTGCTGCAGCTTTGCAGAAGCAGGCCGATGGCCAGGGCGCCGAGCACGAGGGCAGGGCGACGGGTTGTATATAGCATTTTCGAAGTCATTTCTGGCGTTAAGTTTTGGCGAATTGCGTGCTTGGCTGGCAGGCTGTTCTTTTTTTTAATAGGGTTTGTAAGGTATAAACAGTGTGCGGATAAATATGGGGCTCAGGCAGGGCAGTTATCAGTGCTGCAGCCGGCTGCCGTATCAGTTGAAACGTGCAATCGGCGGACTTATTGCCCCGGTCTGAAATACGAAGTTACAAAAACCTGGTGGATTTGGTGAAGTTTGAGGCTGGGATGGGAAGCGGATAGCAATATCCTATCATCAATTCATGCTTAAAGCCGAATGCCTGCGCCTGTGCAGTGGCTACATCGAGGCTGTATCCCAGGCTGAGCGAGGGAGTTACATAGGCACCGAACATAAGGGCAAGGGCGCTGAGATTTTCTGGAAGGTGAAGGCTGGCCCCGCCCCAAAATCTTTCGTCGAGCATGGCCAGGCCGGTAACATCGAATTGAAACTTGGTAAAGTCATACCTGACAAGTCCGCTCGGCTGAAGCTGGATGCGGTCAGTCAGCGCGTAATTGTATCCGCCGGTTGCATACACAATAGGCTGGAGTTTGCTGTTTGAAGTTGAGCCCCAGGGGAACTTGCTGGGAATAAGGTGGTCATAGCTGAGGCCGCCGAACCATTTCTCGCCGCTGGCCCACAGGCCGATGCTGGCATCGGGCAAAAAGCCGCTGGCATTCACTGGCGGCAGGGCTGGGTCTGGCACTCCCTGTGTAGGGCCGCGCCACTCATTTTTAATGGAGTGAGAAATTCCCCCCACTCCGATTCCCACGGCCACCTCGCCAAAACTGAATTGCCGGCGAAAATTTCCAATCAGGTTAAAGCCAAGATTGTTAATCGGGTCATAGCTGTCATTTATGATGTGCAGGCCCACCCCAATTCGGCCCGGCTTGATGCCAAAACTGCCGCTGGCCCCGAATGTAAAGGTGGCCGGTGCTTTGTTGCCGAATGGATCGGTAAAATTGCCCCACTGTTTGTGGTAAATGGCATTGCCGCAGATGTATCCTTCTTTGCTGCCTGCAGATGCAGGGTTGAATTGCAGCCTATCGAAGTTGTAATGCGTAAACTGGGGCTCCTGCTGTGCAAAAGCGCGCTGACCGACCAGCCCCGTGAGGATGGCGGCAAACAATAATCCTTTCTTCAACTGTTTTGGTTTAGTGTTGTGTGCTGAACAAAATGCAATGCCTGGGGCGTTACCGATTTCAGCGGCAGCAGGGTGCTCCATTCTCCCGATAGAGCCATTAAATTCCTATTGTGCATTCCGCTTTGGGCAATTCCAGAATTGCGAAGATACGGAAAAAATCTGACGAGCAAAATTTATTTGTTAACTTTTCGGATGTATTCCTCCAATGCCTTGGCCAGGTTGGGGGCCGTTTCAGTGGGTGCTGAGATGTTGACATTCAGGCCTGCATCTGCTGCAGCGGCCTGGGTGTTGGCCCCAAAAGCGGCAATGCGGCGGTCGGCCTGATTGAAATCGGGGAAGTTTTCCAGCAGGCTGGTGATGTCAGCAGGGCTGAAAAAAGCCAGCACGTCAAAATCCACCTCGCCAATTTCATCCTTGTCAACGGATACTGTTTTATAAAGAACAAGTTCGCCGACATTCAGCTTGAATTTTTTGATGGCTTCCTCCATCTCGCCATTGACCATGTTGCTGCGGATGTAAAGATATCGCTCATCTCGGTGCCGGCCCAGCACGTGCGCCAGGTCCTGCCCGGGCATTTTGGGGAAAAACACTTTTCGCTTGCGGAAGGTGGTGAATTTCTGAAGGTAATTGCCTATTGCCTCGCTGCCGCAGAAATACTTCATATCCTGGCTGATTTTTATTTTCATGTCATCGGCCACCCTGAAAAGGTGCTCGAGTGCAGTGCGGCTCTGCAGGATGATGGCGGTGTAATTATGGAAGTCAATTCCGATTTTTCGTACCTCACTGGTGGGCACGGCCTCTACCCGCGTAAATGGCTGAAAGGTGAGCTGCACCTTTAGTTTATCTTTAATGTCGCTGTAGGCGTGGCGAACTTCAGGGGCTGGGGCCGGCTGAGAAATCAGGATTGTTTTCACTTTCAAATCTGATTCTGGCTTGGGAACCTCTGCCTGGGCGGTAGGCTGAATGGGCTCAGGTGGTGCAGTCTGCTGGGGAAGATCGAGAACCGTTTGCTCTGCGGCCGACTGCTGCGGACTCTCGCTGAGCGATAAATCTTTTTTCGATTTCTTTTCCTGAACCGCTGGCTCAGGTTTGGCCGATTGAGCCGCCTCGAGTTCCCTCCGCTGTTTGGCGGTGAGTTTCGGGGCGGGAGTTTCGCCTTGTGCCTCGAGTTCCCTGCGCTGTTTGGCGGTGAGTTTCGGGGCTGGAGTTTCGCCTTGTGCCTCGAGTTCCCTCCGCTGTTTGGCAGTGAGTTTCGGGGCG
>CBDTVD010000013.1:0-16277 GCA_965363965.1 uncultured bacterium | reverse complement strand
ATGGCTGAGTCAACAAACACCACAGCCATATCAAGGCCATAAAGGCTGTGTGCATAGTTAAATATAAATTCAGGCATCAGGCTGCTGAAGGTGTGCAGTTCCAGCAGGCCGGCAATTTTATCGTCAGGATGCATGGCCCTCACGGCTTTAACGGTTGCAAGCACTTTGCTGGGTGCATGTGCAAAATCCTGATAAACTTTGGGCCGACCGCTGCCAATTACTTCCAGCCTGCGTCCTGCTCCTTTAAAAGTGGAAAGTGCCCGCAACGCCTCTTCTGCTGAAAATCCCAATTCAGTCAGCAAGGCAGTGGCGGCCATCAAATTCTGGGCATTGTGCTGGCCAAACACCTCCATGGGGATTTTTTGGCCCTCAAAGATTATGAGCATTCTTCCATCCTGATATTCAGCATTCGGCTGGTGAATTTCTACTCGACGATTTTCAGGAATGGAATTGCAGACAATTCGCCGAGCAATTGGGTCCCATCCATGAAACGCTACCCTTGAATCCTCCTCAAGGTCTTCCAAAAAAGCCGTGAATTGCTGAAGATAAATTTTCTCCGTGGGAAATACATTCGCATGGTCCCATTCGACACCATTAATTAAGGCGAGATGGGGATGGTAATGCATCATTTTTGGGCGAGAATCCCAGGGCGATGTTAGGTACTCATCTCCTTCAATCACCATTAAGGGGGCATCTGAGAATTTTACGGGATTGGCAAATCCTTCCACTGCTGAGCCGAGCGCGTAGTCAAAGTCCGCGTTTAGGGTTTTTAGGGCATGCATCAGCATTGCAGTTACAGTTGTTTTGCCATGGCTGCCTGCAATAACAACCCTTTTCTTAAATTTCGAGTGTTCATAAAACACCTCAGGGAAGCTTTGGATCTTAAGGTTAAGTTGCTGGGCTCTTAAATATTCCGGATTGTCAGGTTTTGCGTGCATGCCTACCACTACGACATCAATGTCCCCGGTAATTAATTCAGGCTGCCAGCCAAGTTTTTCGGGAAACAGTTTGTGCAGCAGCAGATTTTTTCTTGCAGGGTCGTTAATGATGTCATCACTGCCGGTAACCTGATGATTTTGCTGCTGCAATGCAATGGCGAGCGCGTGCATTACTGCACCGCCGATGGCTATTAAATGGATGCGCATCGAGATGAGGAAAAGTGATGAGTTCAAATTTTGGAACAACATTTGGAAATTAAGGTTGGACAGGGGCATACCGCTCCTTACTTATCACCATGAAAAAACTCCTCCTGATTCTTCTTTTGTTTTCGCCTTTCATCGGCAAATCTCAAGCTCGGCAGATTGAATTCAACAGCATCGATTCACTCTATGCCATGAAGAATGACACTTTATATGTCATTAATTTTTGGGCCACCTGGTGTAAACCCTGTGTTGAAGAACTGCCTGCGTTTGAAAATGTAACCAGCCAGCGCAAGTTGCCGGTGCGCGTTTTTCTTGTCAGTATGGACCCCCCTAAGATGCTTGACAGCCGGGTGAATAAATTCATCAGTGCATGGCATATAAAATCCACTGTCTGGCTGCTGGATGTTGCCAATGCAACAGAATGGATTGACAGAGTAAGCCCAACCTGGAGCGGCGCCATTCCAGCCACCATTTTTGTCAGGAATGGCAAAAAAGAATTTGTAGAAAAGAAAATGACTGCTGATGAGTTAGCGGAAAAAATCAACACTCACCTGAAATGAACTGGCTGCTGCTCATTTTTTTCTCATCACTTATTTCTGCAGATATTGCCCCAGAGCCCTATAAACTGGGTGAAAAAGTGGCAGATTTCAGAATGATGTCCACCGATGGAAAAATTGTGTCATTGCGTGATTATTCATCATCAAGGGGCGTCATCCTCACCTTTATGGCGAACAGCTGCCAATATAGCTGGGCCTATGAATCGCGGATAAACCGGCTCGACTCCATCATGAAACTCAAAGACTGGCATGTTGTTGCCGTCAGCTCAAATGATGCCTCTGTATCACCAGAGGATAGTTATTTGGAGATGAAAAAGCGAGCACAGACCATTAAATATACCTTCCCGTTTCTCTATGATGAAGATCAATCCCTGGCCCGGAAATTTGGCGTTACCCACACGCCGCAGACCTTTGTGCTGGAGAACCTGGGAAAGGAATTCAGAATTGCCTATTCTGGTGCAATCGACGACAATACTTGGGACACCACAAGTGTAAAGATCAATTACATTGAATCTGCTGTCGCAAAACTGTTTTTTAAAAAGCAACCCGACCCAGCCTTTACCAAAGCAATCGGCTGCACCATCAAGTGGAAGGAGTAGGCAAAAGTGCCTGCACCCTATAACCTTTGGCTTTGGCCATGCTGAGAATGCGGGGCAGCAAGATTTTCAGGTTTTCTTCAGCTTTTGCATTGTCGTGCAGCACCACGATGTCACCCCCCTTAATTTTTAAAAGGATTTTTTCGGGTTCAATTCTCTTCCTCCAATCGCCAGTCAGCAAGCTCCACATAACTATCTGATAACCAGCCACAATCAATGCCCGTGCCTGCCTACGAGTTAACCTTCCATATGGAGGCCGAAAAAGTGAGTTGGAAGTATAAGGTGCCGCCCTGGCAGCATCGCTTACATATTCCCCAGCGCGGGTTTTCCAGCCATTGATGTGCCTGTGAGTATGGTTGCCAACCGTATGCCCTTCAGCGACAATTCGAGAGACTAAATCCGGCAGGTTTTCGGCGTTTTTGCCTACAAGAAAAAACGTGGCTGTGGCCGAGTAACTCTTCAGTATGGCGAGAATCCAGGGAGTAATTTTTTCAGTCGGTCCATCATCAAATGTCAGATAAATTACATTTTCATTCGGTCCCTTAAAAATTACCTTGGCAGGTAGCCATGCCCTGTACAGCAGGGGCACCTGATGCAAAAACGCCATATCCAGCCTTGTTATTCCAAATAAACTGCCTTATTATCACCTGTCAGCACGACGCGCACATGTTCCTGCAATGTGGTAGCCAGTGCCAGGCCAACATAATTGGCGCGGATGGGAAAGCTTGCATAATTACGGCTAATCAACACCAGGCACTCCAATTTTTTGACACCGGCCTGCAAGATGGGAATTGATGCATATGTCAGCGTTTGACCGCTGTACATCACATCATCGCATAAAATAACAACTTGGCCGCCCAGCTTGATGTCCGGATTAAACTTGACTTGCCCATTGGTAAGATACTTTTTATCAAGCCTGATGCTGAGCAAATGCACTGGCATTGGTGCAATGGATTGCAGCGCACTGGCGACCATTTCAGCCAGTTGCCAACCACGTTCACGTACCCCGCAAATCATCAGGCCCTGCGCATCATGATTGTGCTCAAGGATTTCATAGGCCATCCGTTCAATTTTGCGCTCAATCGCATCGGCGTTTAAAATTTCAACTGGGTCTGCCATTGCTGGCAAATTTATTGATTAAGGGCTTGGCATCATTCAGGAATTATGCCGCTGGCTCTTATTGCCAATATTCGGTTTATCTGCCGTAAATTTGCACCCCATATAATCATAGCCATCCATGAAGAAAGAAATCCATCCTGGCACCTATCGTACAGTAGTATTCCGCGACATGTCCAACGGTCATGAGTTTTTGACCCGCAGCTGTGTGGAGACTCGCGAAACAGCTACCTATGAGGACGGCAAGGAATATCCGCTTTATAAATTGGATATTTCAAGTGCAAGCCATCCATTTTTCACAGGCAAAAAGGTGTTTGTTGATACCGCAGGCCGCGTTGAGAAATTCATGAGCAAATACAAAAAGAAATAAGGAGCTTCCATCGCGGAAGAATTAATCCAGAACTATAAAAGCCTCGAAATGAGAAATATTTCGGGGCTTTTTCTTGCCCTCTTGCCCTGAAACCGCTCTGCCCATGAACCTGATTCTTTTTGATGGCCTAAGCCGCAGAAACCTTTTGCCATTTACCTGGACACGCCCTGTAGGCGACCTGAGGGCAGGCATGCTGACCATAGCTGAAAAATATCAGCAGTTGACAGACTGCCAAATCGGGTATTTAACCGAGGATTATCTGGCTGATAAGTTTCCGCGTTCATCCTCCAAAGATTCCATTTTTGTCGATGCATCTATCGTCCCGGACTATGAATGGATAATGGTGTTAAAAAACTTGGAACAGGAAGAAGGCTTAACTCTTGATGGGGAGTTAATAGCCTATCGGTCAGCAGAAGTCAGAGAGGTTTTTGAACTAAAAACTTCTCTGCATCAAGGTAATGTGATGCGTATCAAACATTCCTGGGATCTTTTCGCCACACTCGGCACCACAATCCTTCAGGATTTTGAAATTATTACCGCTGGGCGGCACTCGGAACCAATCCCTGCTGATTGCGCAGCAAAATTCCCCGAAAGGATATTTATTGAGCCAGGTGCAAAACTTTTTAATGCAAGCCTGAATGCAAGCGATGGCCCCATTTACATCGGACGCAATGCAGAAGTGATGGAAGGGGCCGCCATCAGGGGGCCATTCGCGCTGATGGCTGGAAGTCAGATAAAAATGGGTTCAAAAATTTACGGACCTACTGTTATAGGCCCAGACTGTAAAATTGCTGGCGAGGTTAACAATAGCCTGATTTATGGCCGAAGCAATAAGGCACATGAAGGTTTCCTTGGAAATTCAGTTCTGGGGGAGTGGTGTAATCTTGGAGCCGACACCAACAATTCAAACCTCAAAAACAATTATGAGGAAGTGAAATTGTGGAGTGAAGCTGATGGAAAATTCTTGCCTACTGGCCTCCAATTCTGCGGGCTGATGATGGGTGACCACAGCAAATGCGGCATCAACACCATGTTTAACACCGGCACAGTTGTCGGTGTAAGTGCCAATATTTTCGGGGCAGGCTTCCCTCGCAATTATGTCCCTTCTTTTTCATGGGGCGGTGCACAGGGCCAGACCCTATACAAACTTGATAAAGCGATGCAGACAGCAGAAAAGGTAATGGCTCGCAGAAAGATTGAACTTGACACGGTTGAAAAAGCCATCCTCACCGAGGTTTATAATCAAAATTTAAAACACCATCATCAACAATAAAAAGAAACATATGGCGAGGAAAAATATAGCGGCAGGTAACTGGAAAATGAATACCACCCTTGGCGAAGGGCTGATATTGCTGACAGACATAGGGCAGCATTTGCTCAATGAACCAGCAACCGCAGATGAAGTCATCATTTGTCCGCCTTTTTTGCATTTGCCAGATGCGGCCAACATCATTGATGAGGCTGAATTGCCCATCAGCCTGGGTGCCCAAGATTGCCACCATATGGCCAAAGGTGCTTTTACGGGCGAAATAAGCGCACAGATGCTGCACTCAGCAGGTGTTCAATATGTATTAATCGGTCACTCAGAGCGCAGGCACTATTGCGGCGAAACTGACCAAACATTGTCGGCCAAAGTAAAATCAGCTCTGGAGGCAAAACTAAATATAATCTTCTGCTGCGGCGAAACGCTTGAACAGCGCGAAAATGGGGATTATCTCGAAATTATTGCCAATCAATTGCGGAATGGGCTGTTTCCTGCATCAAGTGGGCAATGTGATTGTGTTACAGTGGCATATGAACCTGTTTGGGCAATTGGGACTGGCAAAACGGCTACACCTGAAGATGCCCAGGCTGTGCATGCCCACATCAGGATGGTTCTGGGCGAAGGTTTCGGGGAAGATGCAGATGAGATCAGCATTCTATATGGGGGCAGTGTTTCTGTCGCCACTGCCAAGGCACTGTTTGCACAGCCCGATATTGATGGCGGCCTTGTAGGTGGTGCATCACTGGTTGCAGCTGATTTTGCAGCCATATCAAGATCGTTCGGTAATTAAGAAAATATATCGGTGGAATATCTGCTGATTGAAATCGAGAATTCAAATCCTGAGATTCTTGAGATAGCTCAGGCTGCGCTGAGCCATCTTCCATTTGAGGCTTTCGAAATAAAAGGCGACCGTTTCAAAGGCTACATTTTAAAGCAGGATTACAATGAGTCGCTAATAAAGGGTGCTCTTGCCCAATTCGAAATTTTAGATGGCATAGGCTTTACAGTTGCACCTGTTCCCTTCAGCAATTGGAATGATGAATGGGAGCGAAATTTTCAGCCTGTTCTCATAAAGCAGAAGGTTGAAATCAGGGCACCGCATCATTCCATCAATCCCCTTGCCGCCCACAGTGTGCTGATTGTGCCCCGTATGTCCTTTGGCACAGGCCATCACAGCACCACTGCATTGATGATTGAAGCGATGCTGGGGTGCCAAATTGCTGGAAAAACTGTGCATGATGTGGGCACTGGCAGTGGGGTACTGGCCATATTGGCTGCAATGCTGGGTGCGGCTGAAGTGCGTGCGTCAGACAATTATCCCATTGCAGTTGAAAACACAGGGGACAATGCCATGCTCAATTCTGTAACCTTAACGGAAATTTGCCTGGCTGATGGCATGCCTTCATCCTGGCCTGCTGCCGATATTATTTTGGCCAACATCACGCGCAATGCACTCATTGGCCTGGCAGAAAGTTTTACGCAGGGGGCAAAGGCAGGCTCAATGCTGTTCACCAGCGGATATCTTGCTGATGACGCCGAGTTGGTAGAAAGCGCAGTACAAGCGTATGGCTGGCAAACAACTCAAAGGCTAAGTTCTGCTGATGGCTGGGTTTGTACAGGATTTGCATTCAGCCAACCCAGGGTGCAAGCCAAGCCTAAAGCTTAATCTTTACCTTCGCCTTTCCAGGCCCCTATTTTCCTATTGATGCTGCGAACAATTATCCTCTTATTGCTGGCCTTCACCACTTTCGCCAAGGCTCAAGCTCAGACCATAAAAGAATTTTCTGAGGATCCCAAAGTTTTCATCAAACAGTTGGAAACCTATTTTGCGGATACCAAAACACCTGAAACTCAATCGGCGCTCAAAAATTTTTCTGATATTTGGATTGCTGGCGGGTTTGGGCCTGCTGACCAAGCAGACATCATCAGCATGAGCAATGCTATGTTGAAGCAGCGTCTTCGGCCATCACCTGATTTTGAAAACTATTTAAACTTGGTTTCAACCTATCAAAAGGCATCAGCATTGCCCGCGATGGAAATGTTTCACAAGGCAGCGCAAAAGCTAATTGTCGCAAATAAACGAGACCTGAAAGACCTGGTCTCAGCGGCAAGCAACCTCATCGGCGGCCAAGTACTTAGTTCCACATCTGCCAAGCGGTGGGAAGTCAACACCCACGATTATACTTTTGAAATTGAGGGCGGAAAAATTGCAATTATTTTTCCCAAGACAGACCTCCAGCTTTTTACTAAAGAAGACACCCTGGGCATTTATGAAACTTCTGGCAAATTTTACCCTTCAGATTACAGATGGGTAGGGAAAGGCGGAACCGTTTTCTGGACCCGTGTCGGGTTTGCCGAGGAGGAGGTTTTCGCAACCCTGAATGAATATAAACTCGATGTTAGGGGGTCTGATTTGCAAGCCGATTCTGCCCTGCTGACTTATACCAAAATCTTCCCTAAGCCCATCATTGGCAAATTGAATGAAAAAGCCAACACCGTTTTTATGGGTGACAAGGCATCGTATCCGCGTTTTTCCAGCTACCTGGGCGAGTTCAAACTGAAAGATGTGCTGCCCAACATAGATTATAAAGGCGGTTTTACGCTTGAAGGGAAAAAGATTTTGGGTACAGCATCAGATTCAGGGGCCCGTGCAGAAATAACTATTCGTCAGGGAGACAAAGTGATGGCCCGTGCACTATCGAAAAGTTTCGTCATCGCTCCTGATAAAATCTCTGCTCAAAAGGCCGCCATCAGTATTTATTTGATGAAGGACAGCATTTATCATTCTCAAGTTATTTTTAGTTTCCTGCAGAAGGACAGGCGCCTCACCCTCAGCCGAGATGAGTTGGGCCTGTATGGCAGCCCCTATTTCGATAGTTATCACAAGATGGAGATGAATCCTGATAACATCATTTGGAATGTTGATTCCCCTACATTAGCTCTCAAGTCCATAGCCAACCCTGATAATCCAATTCAATTCACTTCAGCCCAGTATTATAAGGAGTCAAACTATCTGCGGATGCAGGGCATACTGAATTACAACCCAATTCAAAAAATTGCCAAGTTTGCTGATGGTGATACCAATCTGGTGGTGTCGGTGCAGGAATTGGCAGGGCAATTTGGCAACACACCTGAATATCTTCAAAATCTTCTTTTAACTCTGGCACGGGAGGGCTACATATTCTATGATGTTGATGGCGGAAATGTGGTCATCAAAACCAAGCTGCTGCATTATTATGGTGCTGCTGAAAAAAAGCAGGATTATGATGGAATCCAGTTTGAGAGCATTATTTCGCAATTGCCAAACGCAAAAGTTGACCTCAAGACTGCCATTCTCGAAATACAAGGGGTTCCGCGGATTGTGATGTCAGATACCCAGCAAACGTATTTTGTGCCTACAAATCAGGTTGTCAAGATGGGGAAGGATCGGCAAATGATTTTTGACGGCTTTGTAAAGTCAGGCCGATTTGATTTCTACGGTAAAGACTATGTATTCGATTATAGTAAATTTGAAGTAGGCCTAAAAAACCTGGACTCTGTTAAGTTTAAATTTCCAGAGTACGACAAGCAAGGTCGCCAAATTGGACTGCGCTATATAAACAATGTGCTATCTAATGTAACCGGCACACTATACATTGATCATCCAGGGAATAAGTCGGGGCGGAAAGATATGCAGCAATATCCGATTTTTGAGTGTGTTAACCAATCTTTTGTATATTACGAAAAAGATGCTATATTTAATCGGGTCTATAAAAAGGAAAACTTTTATTTCAAAGTTGACCCCTTCATAATTGAAAACCTCGACAACTTTACTGCTGAAGGGTTGCAATTTCCCGGGACATTTTCTTCAGCCGACATCATGCCTCCATTGAAATACCAGATCAGCATCCAGGAGGATTATTCGCTTGGATTCAAAAAGGTGAGCACCAGTGAGGGATATCCGCTTTATAAAGGTAAAGGCAGGGGGGCGGGCGAATTCAGGCTCAGCAATGCTGGTTTGCGGGCCAGCGGCACGGTAAAGTACTTGACAAGTACACTGGCTTCAAGTGATTTTATTTTCTTTCCTGACAGCATGAATTCGGTCTCGGATTCTTTCAGATTGCCTGAAGAAAAGGGCGGAAAATATCCTGCTGTGGCTGCTGTCGGGGTTTATAATCACTGGGCCCCTTATCAGGACTCGCTCTACATCTATAAAAAGAAAGCCGACCTCGCAGTATATCAAGGGAAAGTTGATTTTGCAGGATACCTGATTTTGACACCCCAAAACTTGGTGGGTAACGGCAGCATCAAATATCAGGATGTAACCATGAACTCGGATGCATTTGCCTTTTTTGCAACACGAATTACAAGCCAGGAAGGAGACGTGCGTTTGAAAGGTGAAACTGGTGGAAAGGATGCAGTGGTGGCCAAAAACATGACGGCTGACATCGACCTGAATAAGGGGTTCGGCAATTTCACTTCCAATTCTGATACAGCAAAAATTCTGCTGCCCAGCCAAAGATTCCGCACTACACTCGGGAACTTCAGCTATAATCTTGAGACGCGCGAAGTGGCATTTGAGAAATCTGACGAAGTTGAAAGCGATAGTGCATATTTTGAATCTCTCAACCCTGAGCAGCAAAACTTAAAAATCAATTCCAAGCGGGCAAATTTTAATCTCAACCAGATGGACGTGCTCGCACAGGAAGTACCCAATGTTCTGGTGGCAGATTCCAGGATTTATACACCAAAAAATGAAATAATCATCAAAAAAGGGGGGAAACTTGGTGCCATTGCAGGTGCTGAAATCATTACCTCTGACGATGAAAAATTTCATAAAATCTACGATGCCACGGTCAGCATCCTTTCGAGTTCTTCTTTCACTGGAACTGGAAAGTATGACTATATCGACAAAAACGAAAAAGTATTCCCAATTAATCTGACAGAGATAAAAACCACGGAGTCGCTTACAACAGTTGCTACCGGCAAAATTGAAGAAAAGGATGTATTTTTCTTAAGTCCTCGCTTAAAATACATGGGCAATGTGAACCTTGCCAGCCAGCGGAAAGAGCTTGCATTCGATGGCTTTGTCAAACCAGAGCATGGTATGAAGAGCCTGAACACTCAGTGGGTTAAAGTTGCCGATACCATCGACCCTAAATTGGTTGTGCTCAGCATTCCCGCACAAATTGGGCAGGATGGCAAAGAGCTGTTTACCGGCACCTTTATGGCCAGCGACACCAACGCCATATATGATGTGTTTTTTGGCAAAAAGTGGAACCCTACAGATAAGCAGATATTTTCAACAGCAGGCGAATTGTATTTTGACGATGAACTCGGGACATTTTTCTACGGTGAAAAAAGCGAATTGTTTCCAGAGGAACTCACTGCACCAGAAACTGCAGGGGGAAGCATGGCCAGCCTGAACATCAATACACAAGTGTTTGCGACAGCGGGCGGCTATAATTTTTCCGATGAATTTAAAAATGTCGAATTCAGGACCGCCGGAACTTATCAGTATGACTTCATCCGGCGCAGCAATTTATTCAACTTGACTGCCTTTATAGACTTTCCCACCATTGATGATCTATCCAAAATCCTGATTGACACCTTGAACGCAAACCTCTATGGAATGGAGGATGCAGAGGATGTTACTGATGGTGAGGTGAATGCATACGCAGTGCTGATGAGGGACAAAAAGGACAGAGAAAAAATAACTGGGGAATTGGCATCAGCAGGGTATATCACGTCAATCGATAAACTCAAGCCCCTGATTGTATTGTCTAATTTGAAGATGAGTTATGTGGACACCATGGACGCCTTTATTTCCCAGGGGCCATATCAGTTGGTGACCTACAATAAATTGAACGTGCAAAAGCAGATTGACGGACTGGTGGAAATATCGAAAAGGAAGCCTGCTGAAAAATTGAGTTTGCTGCTTGAATCGACGCCTGGCAGTTATTATTACTTCAGTTTCGTGAGCAATTACCTGGACTTTCTGACGAGCGATTATGCCTATTACGACAAAATGAAATTACTGGCGCCGAAAATAGAGAAAGGCCAGGGCAACTTTCGAATAAGGGAAGCCGGCTTGGACGACGTAGGCATCCTGATGCTGAAAAAGCAAAAACCGCAATGACAAGCAGGTTATGGATGGCTGCCATTGCATTTCTTGCAGGGGCAATTCCTTTCAGCGTTATAATAGGCCGACTGATTTTTAAACGCGACGTGAGGGGGGAGGGCAGCGGAAACCCTGGGGCAACAAATGTGCTGCGGGCTTTTGGATGGCTGGCAGGTTTTGGGGTCCTTTTTCTCGATATGGCTAAAGCAGGCATTCCGGCATCATGGTTCCCTGCACTCAGGGATAATATTCTGGGGTCGCAAGGCTGGATGCATGCAGCTCATTTCTATGGTTCAATTGCCATTTTGGGTCACATCTTCTCACCGTTCTTAAAATTCAGGGGAGGGAAAGGGGTAGCCTGTTTTGCTGGGGTAATGGTGGCAGCATGGCCACTCGGGGCTTTGCTTGCTGCACTGATTTTTGTGCTTACTGTTGTCATCACGCGCTATGTTTCACTGGGCAGCATTATCATGGTGATTTTTTATTTATTTGGCGCTGTATTGCAGGCAGGCCCTGGTTTTGCCTGGGCCATGCTGTTATTGGCTGGCTGCATGGTGATTTATAAACACAGGGCCAACATCACTCGACTGAGGCTGGGCGAAGAAAGCAAATTTGCTTTTGGCAAAGCTTATTGATGCCAGCTTGAAACAATAAAGTCGAAAATTTGCTTTTGGCATTGAAGAACCTATGCCAATGCTAAAAAATCTATCCATTGTTTTGCTTGCTGCCAGCACTCTGCTATTGGCAGATTGCCGGCGAGTACCTGTAACCGGACGGTCGCAGTTCAATCTTATTCCTGAAAGCCAGCTGACGAGCCTTGCCAATTCAGAGTACGATGTTTTTTTGGCCCAAAGCCAGGTGGTTACCAGCACCCCTGATGCTCAAAAGGTGAAAACAGTAGGCAGCAGGCTAAGCAATGCTGTCGAGAAATTTTTAAGAGATCAGGGCCAGGCGGATGAAATTAAGCAGTATGCCTGGGAGTATAACCTGATCCAAAGCGATCAGGTGAATGCCTGGTGCATGCCCGGCGGAAAGATTGCATTTTATACGGGGATCATGCCCGTTTGCAAGGACGAGCCTGGTGTGGCCACTGTGATGGGGCATGAAATTGCCCATGCCGTGGCGAGGCACGGCAATGAAAGAATGAGCCAAAGCCTGGCTGTGCAATTGGGCGGTGCGGCGCTGGATATAGCGCTCTCTCAAAAACCTGCTGAAACACGAAATCTATTCTTGACAGCGTATGGAGTGGGAGCAAATGTTGGGGTACTTTTGCCCTTTAGCCGGAAGCAGGAATCAGAGGCAGATAAGCTTGGCTTGATTTTCATGTCAATGGCCGGCTATCAGCCAGATGCCGCAGTGGATTTTTGGAAACGCATGTCGGCTTTGGGCGGTGCAGCACCCCCTGAATTCCTCAGCACGCATCCCAGCAATGAGCGCCGCATAAAGGATATTCAAAATTATCTGCCTAAAGCGCGAGAATATTACGCCCAGCCTTAAACCAAATGCCGCATAAAAAACTCTTTCTTTCCCCGCCGCACATGGGGGGAAAAGAGCGAGAGTTTGTGGGCAGAGCCTTTGATTCCAATTGGATTAGCCCCTACGGGCAAAACATTGTTGAGCTGGAGGAAATTTTAGCCAGATATTACTCTGTGCCAAGCGTGCTGCTGGTGAATAGTGGCACGGCCGCCATACACCTATGCCTGAAAGTGGCAGGGGTTGGGCCCGGCGATAAGGTGATTGTTCCTACACTCAATTTTGCAGGCTGCATCAATCCTATTTTGTATTGCGGTGCTGAACCGATATTGATAGATTCGGAGCCAAGCACCTGGAATATCGATCCCGCACTGGCAGGGAAAGCAATCGCAGACCAAGAGAGACAGGGTACACCAGTTTCGGCCCTGCTGGCAGTCCATTTGTTCGGGCATCCGGCAAACATTGGTCAGCTGGCCAGCCTTTGTGCAGGGTATGGAATCCCTTTGCTGGAGGATGCTGCTGATGCAATAGGCACATCCATCCTGGGCAGAATGGCTGGAAGTTGGGGGCAGATGGGGGCCATTTCATTCAATGGAAACAAGGTGATAACCACCAGCGGCGGCGGGCTATTCATCAGCCATAATCCCGAGGATGTCGAAAAAGCCAGGTACCTGGCTAACCAGGCCATGAGCAACAAACCATATTATCTGCATAATCAGGTAGGGTATAATTATATGCTCAGCAATGTATTGGCAGGTATTGGCTTGGGCCAGATGGAGGTTCTGGGTGAAAGGCTGAGGAGGCGTGCCGAGATTGGAATGCTATATCGCGAAATGCTGGCGCACATTCCTTTTTTGTCCTTTCCAGAATTCGATAAGGGGATGGTAGCCAATAATTGGCTGACGACCATGCTCTTGCGTTCCGATTCACCCATAAGCCGTGATACGCTGATAACTGCCCTCGCCATCAGAAACATTGAATCTCGCCCAGTTTGGCGGCCTATGCATTTGCAGCCTGCTTACAGGCGGCATAAATGCTATGGCGGAGAGGTTGCTGAAGATTTGGCTCGCCGCGGAATATGCCTCCCCTCAGGTACTGCCATGGATGACAACGATGTTGAGCGAGTGGCAGAAATCATTCAGTCTTTGTTTACCAGTTAGTTTTTTTAGTCCTGCTTTATAAAGGGGTAATTTCGCTCTGCCTTATGCTCAGGATTGGAATTATTTTCGGCGGAAAGTCAAGGGAAAGGGAAATCTCCTTTTCAGGTGGCCGCAGTGTTTATGATATCTTGGATAAGAGCCTTTTTCAGCCTGTCCCCATTTTTGCCGACAGCCTGGGAAACTTCATTCACCTCAATTGGCAGAACCTATACAAGGGTTCTATCAGGGACTTTTATCCCCCCCAAAGTGCATATCCAACTGAGCTGAAAAAATATCAGCTATATATTGAATCACTCAATCTGGCAGGGGATGAATTGACAGAAGCCATCGGCTCCGTAGGCAGGCAGGTAAATCCTCAGGATTTCGGATTATTATTTGACATTGCCTTTCTTTGCCTCCACGGTCCCTATGGTGAAGATGGCTCCATACAGGGGCTGCTGGATTATTATGACATCCCCTATACAGGAAGCGGCATTCTGGGTTCAGCAATTGGGATAGACAAAGGCTATACTGCAGAAATCATGAGGGCCACTGGGATTGATGAATCTGACTATATAATCAATCAAATCGGCAATAGGCAAGGATATGCTTTTGATGGGCCAGCGGTGCAGAAGCCTTTGCGGCAGGGCTCATCCATTGGGGTATCGATGATGCAGTCTGCTCAAGCTGCTTCAGACAATCCTTTTCAAATAGAAATAAAAGCCTCTGACTTTCAGAATCTGCCTGAAACCGAAAAAACCGAGTGGCTGCAGAGTCTGGCAGAAATACACAGCAGCCTTGGCTATCCGGCGAGGGCTGAAGAAAAATTGATTTTTGATCCCGAGCAACTGAAGATCGAGTTGCTGAACCATAGGCCTGAACAAGTCATTAAAATTTCAGCAGCATTTACAGAACCGGGCTTTTTAATAGAACCATTGCTGGAGGGCCGTGAATTCAGTTGCGTGATTATTGACGGCCCAAATGGAAGCCCGCTTGCATTGCCCCCCACCGAGATCATCAAGAAAAAAGGTGTTTTCGGATATGATGCCAAGTATCTCCCTGGCCGTGTCCGCAAGAAGACCCCCATGGAATTGCCCGACGAAGAAATCATCCGCATACAAAAGGGCGCTATCGAGGTTTACAGGAAACTTAACTTCCAGGTTTATGCCCGCATTGATGGGTTCTATCAGCAGGATGGAACTGTAAAATTCAATGACCCCAACACCACCAGCGGAATGCTGCCCAGCAGCTTTTTTTTCCATCAGGCTGCTGAAGTGGGTCTGCCGCCAAAACACTTCCTCAGCTACATCATCCTGATGTCACTCAAGGCGCGGATGCGCACATCTCACAGGGCTCATCAACTCAATGCCATGTTGGCCATCCTTGATGATGGCATTTCGAAAATGGGGCTGGTTAAAAGAGGAAAAAAAAGGATTGGCGTTGTTTTGGGCGGTTACTCATCTGAAAGGCATATATCAGTTGAAAGCGGACGCAACGTCTATGAGAAACTTTCATCCACCGGGCAATATGATGTAATCCCAATTTTCCTGAAAAAGGAAGGGGACGGATTTTCATTTTGGCAGATACCCATTGCGGTCCTTCTGCAGGATAATGCTGACGACATTGCTGATGGTATTGAGGCAGGGGGGCATAATTTATCAGACTCAATTTGGAGAAACTTCGATGAACTCAGGCAAATTTTTGCCGTCGGTGGTGAGGGAAGGCATCCAATCCGAATTGAGCTGAACGAGCTGGCCAATAAATTTGATTTTATTTTTCTGGCCCTCCATGGTCGGCCTGGGGAGGACGGCGCCATTCAAGAAGTTTTAGATGAGCTTGGCATTCCCTATAATGGCTCAGGCCCAGAATCATCAAGGCTGACAATCGATAAATTCGAAACCAATCAGAAACTGCGTCAGGCTGGTCTCAAGGTGACCAGCGGGGTGGTTATATATCCAGGGACAGACTTACACGATGCAATAAAAAACTTAACGTTTCCGCTTGTTGCAAAGCCAGTGGACGATGGATGCAGCAGTGCTGTCATCAGGCTGAATACACTTGATGATTTGGCATTATACACCGCAGCTACATTTTCAAACTCAGACTCAACCGTTGAACGATTGCGGCTCGCCACCAAAACAGCCGAGGGAGAATTTGTCGGCAGGAAAAATTTTTTGGTGGAGGAACTGGTTTCATCAAATGGTGCTGAATATTTCCTTGAGATAACCGGCGGGGTGATTACCCAATGCGGTGAGAATGGAGAAGTGATCTACAAAGCCCTTGACCCTTCAGAATCCATAGCAGGAAAAGGAATTTTGAGCCTTGAAGAAAAATTTCTTGCAGGTGAAGGCAGAAACATTACCCCACCGCGATATCACCCAGATGCTGGCAAAAACAAAAGCATCAACCAATATGTGAAATCAGTTTTGGCACATGCTGCCGAAATTTGCGGCGTTGAAGGATATTGCAGGATTGATGCCTTTGTCCGCGTATTCAGCCAAAACTCGTTTCAAAACCGGA
>CBDTVD010000012.1:0-16954 GCA_965363965.1 uncultured bacterium | reverse complement strand
TGGCATGCTCGCTCCAGCGGATTACTCCAGCAAGGTCTAATCTTTTCAAAAGATTCATGAACATAAAGCGCAGCGCAATTCTCCATTCGCCCTCAGCTTCAGCCCTGGCCATCAACTGGCCATAATTCAAGCCATGGATATTTTCTTCTTCCGCCAGCATTGCCAGCGTTTTTCCTTTTCCTTTCGCCATTAAACCCGTCCAGCCGAATTTGCGCGCCCACAGCACCAGCCCGATAATGGCAATGATGACAGCTGCCGGAAAAATCAAGTCTGTCCAACTAAATAAAAAAGGCTCTGCAGCTTTGGGAACGGGTTGTGGTTTTACAGGACGATATACAGGCTCAGGAATCTTTTCTTCCTTATAGAGGAAAAACGAATCCCTGCCAACCTGAGCCATTGCTGAATCTGCTGCGCTGTAAAATGTGTTTCCTTTCTCGCTCATCAGTATTCCTCAGGGGCCATCAGCAGTTCAGTTTGATTTTCGCCAATGGCATCTATGTATTTAGCAAGGGTGGTGGCATTCTTCCGCTCAACTGTATCGTGGTAAATGTAGAATACTGAGATTGAAGCGAGGGCGAACAGGAAAATGGGAATTATGGCCTCGATAACTTGAAGAATGAAACGGACGATGCTGGTAATCGCTGAACCCTCACTCACGTCGTGGGTTTGCAGGAAAATGCCAATCAAAAACCCAGGCAAAACCATCAGTCCACCAGCAGCAAGGATGATGAGCACCTGAAAAAATATCAGGGAAGAAACGCGCCCGCCAAATCCTTTAGACTCCGCGATCGATCGCTTGATTGCTGAAATCAGGCTCAACTGGTGCTGGCTCAGGAAAATGAGGGTGAATGCCAGCCTGCCGCTGAGGAGAATGACTGGTAAGATAATCAGGATAAAGGCAATAAGCGGAAAATCAATCAATTTATCGAGCCAGGGAAATAGCCAGACAACGATTGCCCCATAGACAGCCGCAACCACAACTGCGGCGACAGAAAGGCGAACTGCGTTTTTTGATACTCTATCCCAAACCTGCTGGGCAGAGGGCAGCAATCCGTTTTCCTTATGCAGAGAAACAAAGGCCATTGCCGAACTGAGTGAAGCAAATACTGAGAATATCAGCAAAGCAGTTTGCACAAAAAGGTTGATCTTTCGGAACAAGGAAACCGAGAGGCGGTAATCATAAATCTGGTCGGCAATAACAGCATTATAAATTCCAGCTGCAAGCGCAATGGGCAGCGCAACTGGTGCAATCGCCTTCAAAATTTCAGGTGCATAATATCGAAAATAGTCCAGCCCCCTGCGATTGAGCTCTCCGATTGTCAGCCGCTGTTTAGTGGGCAGTTTCGGCTGAGCCATGGAATTTTCTGTAAGGGTAAATTACAAAGAACCAAATCATCCCGCCCAGGCAAACTGAAATGATTGTCAGGCTGAGCCACTCAGGCATTTCGGTAAAGCGCGTAACATAGCTTTCAAGGATGGCGGCAATCACTGTAAATGGCAGCAATCCCAGTTGTATGATCAAGCCTTTGCGGCCATTGTGTTTCAATGCCTCGATGCGGGAAAATGTACCTGGAAACAAGATTCCGCGCGCAATGGCGAGGCCTGCCGCACCGCTGATGATCATGTCGGGAATTTCGATTGAGCCATGTATCCAGATTGTCTGGAAACTTTCATACAGGTAACCATACTCATAAAAAAAGAACTGGAACACACCCACCATCACTCCGTGGCGGAAAACTATCCACACCACTGCAATGCCAAGCAGCGCACCATATACCAAAAACAGCAGCCCAACCAAAACATTATTGAACCCAATCAGCAAAAACATTTCAAATGGGTCCTGATCTTTATAAATGGCCATAGGGTCATGGTTTTTTATATTGCTGAGAGTTTGGGCAACATATCCATCGCCCAAAATTGACCGAGCAAAACTCCCATCCTTGAAAAGCGACACCAGCCCAATCAAAAAGCCAAACACAAAAATGGCAAGCGACACCAGCAGTTCCCTGCGCGCCTGATAAAGGGCTAAAGGAAGGTCGAGGGTAAAGAACTTCGAAAGAAAATTCCTCTGCGCTGGCTGATTGTCATAAATCAGCCTGTGGGCCTCCGCAGCCAGACCATTGAGGTATTGTGTAGTTCGGCTATAAGGATAAAATGTTCGGGCAAAACTTAGGTCGTTGGTCAGTTTGGCAAAAGATCCCGCCAGCACATCAGGTGGGGCAGTATGCTGTTTATCCAGCAGCACCTCAAAATTTTTCCAGCTTTCCTGGTTTCGCTGGATAAACACTGGCTCGCGCATCCCAGTGGCAAACTTATGAAATCTGATGTCAGGATAAATTTTTTAATGGCCATACAACCTATTTGAGCCTGGGCGCCACTTATAGATAAGCGAGGCGCGCTGCAGCCCCCCAAATTTTCTGCAGACGTACCCCTCCATGATTTTATAACTTTACCCAACCATCCGCGAGAAAATGACTGAGCAAGACTTGGTGAAGCAGTGCATCGCTGGTAACAGAAAGGCGCAAAAGCGCCTATATGATACCTACAAGGCACAGCTCTATACCAAGGCTTTGCGTATTTTAAATGACCGCGAAAAGGCAAACGATGCACTCCAGGAAGGATATATTGACATCTTCCGGAGTTTGAATGAATTTAAATTTGAAGGCTCCCTTTACGCATGGATGCGCACCATCGTAATAAGGAAAGCCCTCTATGCCAACAAGATGGAGCGATATTTTGAGGAGTTGAATGAGATTACATATGATAAACAAGTCCAATGGACAGACAACCTGACCGCTGAATACCTTGAAGAAGCCATAAGCTGCCTGCCCCCCGGCTATCGTGCAGTTTTTACGCTTCTTGAAATTGAAGGGTTCAGCCACAGAGAAGCAGCGGAACTGCTCGAACTCTCCGAAGGAACCACCAAGAGCCAACTTTATCACTCAAAAAAGCTGCTGCAAAAGAAGCTTTTAGAATTGTATCGCCCATGAATGAAAACAATTTGGGGCCACTGGAACGCGCCATCAATGCACTGCCCCTTCATCAGCCTGATGAAGGGGTGTGGGCTGCGATTGAACGTGATTTGGATTTTGACCATAAAATCAGGCATGCAGTTCCCAAGCTGCCATCAATGATGCCTGAACCTGAAACATGGACTTGGGTTGCTGAATCAATTGCACTTGACGAACCAGCAGAGCAACCTGCTTACTGGCGGAAAATTGCACTGGCATCTCTCACTTCCCTTTTTATCTGCATTGTGTCAGGAATATTGATGCCAGGGAGAAATGGGGGAGTGGTTACAACTGAAACCATCGTTACACAGTCAGCCCCGCCTGCTTTAACTGTTTTCCCGCTCGAGTTTGATACTGAGAAAATCGTTGAACAAGCCTGCCTTGAAAGCCCCCAAAGCTGCAGCAGCCCCGAGGCACTGGAATTAAAACAGCAGATTGCCAGCTTGGATGCTGACATCGAACTGCTGCACCAGAATATCGTAAAATATGGGAATGACCCCGACCTGGTGGAAGACCAAGTTGAACTTGAGAACCTGAAATGGAAACTGACAAAACAATTGCTGCAAGCCTTAAAATCTTAACCATCGGGTTGGTGATGCTGGCATCTGCCGTAGTTAAAGGGCAGGGTAAAGATTTTATAGTTACACGGACTGTCGAGAAATCCTTCAGCTGGGTGGCAGGAGACGTACTAAACATTGATGCTGAAAAAGCTGAGGTTAACGTAACCGGCTGGAATGAACCCTATTTTCAAATTACTCTCCAGCTCTCGGCCCGAAATTCATCAAAGTCGGTTGCAGAAAAAGACCTGGACCTGATTAAATACAGCATCCAAAAAAATAAATCGCAGATATCCCTTAAGAATGCTTTGGCATTGCCAAGCAATCAAAAGGCACTCACCAGCCTTTGCAAAGTGGTCTATACCATAAAGGCACCCAATGGTACCGCTGTAAATCTAAAAAACTTCCTCGGCGATTGCAACATTGCAAATCTTAATACTCAGGCAATCCTCAATACCGAGTTTGGGAATATCACCCTCCGCAATGTTCAGGGTAAATGGGAGGTTAATTCTAAGTTCTCGGACCTTAATGCCTATGCCTTCAATGGAGCCTTGGTGTGCAAAGCCAATAAAGCAGATGTAGCCATTGAAGCCTTTGGGGGAGATTTGGATGTCGAAACTTTTTATGGCACTGTAAACCTGAAACTGCAGAGCAAGATGAGGCACGTGCAAGTTTATGGCTACAGAACCGAAGTGATGATGGAAACGGCCGATTTCGACCTTTACAATTATCAGGTTTCCACCTTATTCAGTGATATTATTGTTCCAGCAGCCTATGACAGGTTTATAAAAGCAGCTGCAGGAAAAACCGTCTTCAGGTATGCCAAAACTGAAGGTCAGCCGTGGCTCGTGCTCACCACCACCTACAGCAAAGGGAAACTTACCACGGGAATAATTGCCCGCCGATAGGTTCCCCGATTATCTCTCAATCAATTTCCTCGTTAATTTCAGCCAGTAAGGTGCTGAGCTCTCTGAACGTCCTGGCGTGCTGCTGGACTTCCTCCCTCTTGAGGCCTGCCTCGGCAATAATTTTTGCTGAAGAATAGTCTGCAATTTCCATCTTGAGCTTTGCAGCATGGTAATAACTGCCCGCGTAGCCCGGGTGCATGGCCATCAATTTTTGATACAGCTGGTCAGCTTTGTTTTTGTCATCCACTTTTTGATACTCCAACGCCAGGGCAAACATCAAAAAAGGATCAGCAGGATCCTGTTCGGCCATGGCAATCAACTGTTTGAGGCGTTCTGACATTAACCCTTAATTTTGCCTTTGGAATAAAGAGGATGAAGATACTGCTCTGCATCAGCAAGACCCCCGACACAACATCAAAGATAAATTTCACACCTGATGGAAAATCGCTGGAAAGCGCAGGGGTGCAGTTCATTTTGAATCCATATGATGACCATGCCCTTTCTGCGGCCATGTCATTAAAGGAAAAACACGGGGCCACAATTACTGTCATTCACGTGGGCGATGCCACTGGGGAAGCCATGATCAGGAAATGCCTGGCCGTTGGTGCTGATGAAGCCATCAGAGTGGACAGCCATGCATTGGACAGCAGCTTTGTTGCACAATGCATTGCCGAGGCCAGTTCGGCAACACCATATGATTTGGTGATGTGCGGCCGAGAAAGCATTGACTTTAACGGAAGTGCAGTGCCAGAAATGGTCGCCGAATTAATGGGAATATCCTCAATCAGTTTTGTTACCAAAATTGACATTGATGGAGAAAGTGCAGTCGTCAACCGTTTTATAGATGGCGGTGAGGAAAAACTTCAAGTTCGCCTGCCCCTGCTCATCAGCTGCACCAAAGAGATGGGGGAACCCAGAATTGCCAACATGCGCGGCATCATGGCAGCGCGCAGCAAGCCTATTACCGTTATTCCGCCTGCCAAAGCAAAAGCGTTTACACGCACGATAACAATGGTGCAGCCCACCAAGAAAAAACAAACTGTGTTTATTGAACCTGGTAATGCTGGCAAATTGATTGATATGCTCCACAACGAAGACAGAGTTATTTAAATCACTAATCAAAACATGAATGTATTATTCATCCCCGAAGCAGTTGATGGGGAATTTCACAAGCCGGCACTTGAGTTGGCTACATATGCAGCTGAGCTGGCTAAAATGCTTGGAGGCGAGCCTATTGCGCTTGTTTTCGGAGATGCATCCAATGATTCAATCCAAGTACTTGGCATTTACGGCACCGCGAGAGCTTTAAAAGCGGCAGATGGCAAGTATAATTCTTTCGATTCTGCGGTGTGGGCAAGCGCCGCTGCACTTGCGGTTGAAAAGGCAAATGCAGGCATTGTGGTTTGCACAGGCACCTTTAATGGCAAAGCACTGAGTGCACGGCTTGCGGCGAAACTGGGTGCAGGCTTAGTTTCAGGTGCAGCAGGTTTACCGCATAAATCTGCAGAGGCGCTGGTATATCGCAAGCCGATATTCAGCAGCAAAGGATTTGGTGAATTTGCCATTGATACTGATAAGCAAGTTGTTTGCATCGGCATCAATTCTTTCAGGGTTGCAGAAAGCGAAAACCCCGTCCAAGTATCTATTGAAAATTTGGGCAGTGATGGAACTCAGCCCAAAATTGAGGTGCTTGAAACCATGCGAAGCAAAGGACAAGTTCTGCTGACAGAGGCCGAAGTGGTGGTGAGCGCGGGCCGCGGCTTGAGGGGGCCAGAAAATTGGCACATGATTGAAGAACTGGCCAACATTCTGGGTGCAGCTACCAGTTGCAGCAAGCCTGTGAGCGATGTGGGCTGGCGGCCGCATAGTGAGCACGTCGGGCAAACAGGCCTTACCATCAGCCCAAATTTATATATTGCTGTGGGAATCAGCGGAGCTATCCAGCACTTGGCAGGGGTAAATAACAGCAAGGTTATCGCCGTAATAAACAAAGACCCTGAGGCACCGTTTTTTAAGTCGGCAGATTATGGAATAATCGGTGACGCGTTTGAGGTATTGCCAAAACTGATTGAGGCGGCGAAAGCACTCAAAAAATAAAACTGCTTATTTCCCCCCCCTGCGCGAATAAATAAATTGATCAAAAAAAAGGATGGCATCGCGAGAAAAAATTGAACTCAGAATTGCGGCCATCACCCCCTCTGACCACAACAACACCACCTATACACTCCTGCTGGCAGAACGCATGGGCAGTCGCCGACTGCCAGTGGTTATTGCTTTCAATGAGGCCCAGGCTATTGCTATGGTGGTAGAGAACATTCTTCCGCCACGGCCATATACCCATGACCTGTTTAAAAACGTGGCCGATGCATTTGACATCAAGATGACTCAGGTGGTTATTTATCGCCTGAATGAAGGGATTTTTTATTCTTACCTATACTGTGAAAAAGATGGCATCGAGCAAAAGATTGATGCCCGCACCAGCGATGCCATTGCACTGGCAATAAGATTTGGCTGCCCTATACATACTTATGAGGAGATTTTGAGGGAAGCCGGAATGAGCATGGATGTGTTTGAAAGCGGAGCAAGCCCCGATGATGATGAGGATGATGAAGATGAAGACGATGCACAAGAAAGTGAAGGAACCCCTTCAATGCCCTCCTCGCAGGCGCCGCTTTCCGGGCAAAGCCTTGAATCGCTTGAAGCCATGCTGCTGACGGCTATTGATGATGAAAACTACATTCTGGCAGCAAGAATCAGGGATGAAATTGCAAATCGGAAAAAAAATTAGCCACCCGCATTAGGCAAAGTCGGGAAAATATTCCCAGCCATCCCTCCACTCGCCATCTTCCGCATTCATTATCATGTTTTGGATTCCATTGGAAATGGCGACCCACTCGGCTTGCTTTTTCTGCTGATACCGGCTCACCTGCAAAAGCGAATCAAGAGACAATTGAACTGCTGGGGCTTTGCACTCGAAAATCAGCCAGGGCATTCCCCCGCGGCCATGTACACAGCCATCCCACCTGGCGCTTATGTTGCCCTGCTCAACAGAAAACAGCCCTCTTGGGACTTGGCGCTGATTTATTAAACCTGAGATCAGCCTTTGGCGGACATATTCCTCAGGTGTCAGCACCACGTATCTATTCCTGATAGGGTCATAAATCTCCAAAGATTTTCCTTGTCTCCTCAGTCGGGGGTTAAATGGGGGCAGGTTGAGCTGAAGCAATGCGCAAATTTGCAGTGCGAATAATGCCATCGGAAATCGACAAATTAAAAGCAAGCCTGAAATCAGGCACCATTGCCCCTGTATATCTGCTGCAGGGTGAAGAATCATTTTTCATTGACGAGGCTGAAGAGGCAATAGTAAATGCTGCCATTGCTGAAAGTGAAAGAGATTTCAACTTGCAAATTCTGTATGGTGAAGACACCAATGGTGCTGCATTGCTTGGGGCAGCCAAGCGATACCCTGTAATGGCAGCTCGCCAAGCCATTGTAGTCAGGGAAGCCCAAAACGTAAAGGGGATACAGGACTTGGAAGCATACATGCAAGTTCCATTGCCAACCACTGTCCTGGTGCTTTGTTTTAAAACAAAGGGCCTGGATAAGCGCACGAAGATGTACGGATCAATTGCCAAAAAAGGAACGGTGATTGATTTCAAGCGGCTCAGCGATAAAGATTTACCCAAGTGGACTGAGGAGCGCATGGATACGCTTAAAATCACCGCTACTCCGAAAGCGCTGAGCCTGTTAGGTGACCATGCTGGCAATGAATTACAGCGGCTGGACAAAATATTGATTCAGCTTGCAGCGGCAAACCTGCCCGATGGCAAAATCACTGAGGCAGTGATTGAGCAGTATGTAGGCATCAGCAAAGAATATAACCTGTTTGAATTTATCAGCGCAATAATGAAAAATGACAGCGCAAGAATTGCCAAGATGCTATATTTCTTCAGCCTGAACCCCAAAGAGGCGCCTATGCCAAAAGTGCTGGGCTTTATGTATCCCATCTTCAGCAAATTAATTTTCGCCAAACAAGGCCAAAGCCTGAAAGAACTCGGAGTGAACAATTGGCAGGCAGCAGATTATGAGAATGGCCTGAAGAATTATTCCCTCAATGGAATTCGCGCATGCATAAGCATTCTGCACCAGGCCGATATGAGATTCAAGGGAATTTTACCCGGCGGGGGGACTGATACAGATCAATTCACCAGCTTGATACTGAGCCTGATTGAAAACCAGCAAATCAAGTAGAACGCAGCGTATCTGATTTAATTTCAGTGCCTGTTACTGTAGTGCTGCCTGGTGCAGCTTCAACTTGTTCAGCTGCATCCTTGGCAACTTCGGCAATTGAACCTTGGGCAGCGGCTGAGTCATCCGCTTGCTGGTCTGCTGCCGCTTCTGTCTTGATGGGTTTGAGCCAATCGTGCGAAATCCATCCATGTTCAAGGGCATGTTCAGCAGCCTTAGTAGTGTTCTCGACCAAAACCATGGGAACCTTTTTCAGGGTAAGTTCTTGGCTGAGCTTCTGCACCACTTCTGCCTTTTCGGGCAGTTTCACATCTCGGATATAGATGGCCAGAATACGGTTTGGAAATGTATCCACGGCTTTGCTGTATATCATGGGGTCCTTCTGGCCGCTGTCCCCAATCAAGATAAACGGCAGGTCAGGATAGGTTGCAAAAATCTTCTCGATATGTTCAAATTTGTGGCTGAGGTGGTTTTTTCCGCCCAGGCCCTCCTTGTCCACTCCAGCATCGCGAAGTAACAATGGGCCATAAGGAATTTCCCTGAACACCAAAAAATCAATCAGGAAATCATAAAGATTCCAGGGGGAACTCGATACATAGAAAATCGGATTGTTTCTATCGGCATCTTTCCCTCGCTGCAAAGCTTTGTAAAAAGCTGAAACGCCTTCGAAAGGTGACCGCGTGCGGCTGTTTTTAAACACCACTGTCCGGAACATCTTAAACTTATTGGTGGCAAAACTCTCGATTATGGTGTCATCAATGTCGCTGATTATTCCAAACTGTGCATTGGCTGATGGAATATAAATTTCAGCAGCCGACTCGATGGGCATTTTAACTCTGACTGGGGCTGAGAGAAGTTTCAGCTTTGCCACCACCCAGGTTTCAGATTTTGGCAGCTCGCCTGCAATTTTTATTTCCGCATTAAAGTAACCTTCATGGTTTGTGATGCAGTTAACCTTGCTGCTTCCATATTCAATTTCAATCTCTGCGCCGCCAACCTCACGGCTTCTGAATCTCTGATACATGTTGATCAGGTTTCGCCAGAGCGAGTCATTAATGCCAGCCTTTTTAATCCTCGATGCCTGCAATAGCCTTCCATGCACATAAATCGTATGGTCGCAGCCAAAGGAGCGATATCCGCAGAGTTCAAGGTCAACAGGCTTTTTTCTTTTGCGCCGGATGGTATTTACCACGGCATCTGCCTTGTCGTCTAAAAATGAAATCGAGTTGGTGAGGGCTTGCTTAAAGTTCATGATGAGGAAGAATGCTCCGCGTGCTTGCAGCGGTTCGGCCCGCGTAATTTTACGCCTTCAAAACATTTAATACAGATACTGACGAGATATGTTGATTGGCGTCCCTACGGAAATAAAGAACAACGAAAATCGGGTTGGCATGACACCAGCCGGAGTTAACGAGCTCACCAACGATGGCCACACTGTGTACATACAGAGCGATGCAGGGCTGACAAGCGGATTTACCAATGATGATTATATCAGGGCAGGGGGTACCATCCTCGGCACAATTGAGGAAATCTATGCTCAATCTGAAATGATCATTAAGGTGAAGGAGCCAATTGAGCGGGAATATGGCCTGATAAAGAAAGATCAGCTTGTATTCACTTATTTTCACTTTGCCAGCAGTGAGGAATTAACCCACGCGATGATAAAGGCTGAGGCAGTTTGCCTTGCCTACGAAACAGTTGAAAAACCTGACAGAAGCCTGCCACTGCTGGTGCCGATGAGCGAGGTTGCAGGCCGAATGGCGGTGCAGGAGGGTGCCAAATATCTGGAGAAACCAATGGGGGGCAGAGGGATTCTGCTCGGCGGCGTGCCCGGTGTGCGTCCAGCCAAGGGGGTTGTTCTCGGTGGTGGAATTGTGGGTACGCACTCTGCCAAAATGGCTGCCGGCTTGGGTGCCGATGTAACCATAATGGATGTCAGCTTGCCCAGAATGCGATATCTGTGCGACGTGCTGCCGCAAAACGTACGCACAATGATGAGCAACCAATACAATATCCAGTATGCCATCAGTGAGGCTGACCTGGTGATTGGTGCAGTGCTGATTCCAGGTGCCAAAGCCCCGCACCTGATAACTCGGCCTATGTTAAGCGGAATGAGGAAAGGTGCCGTTATAGTTGATGTGGCAGTTGACCAGGGCGGGTGCATCGAAACCTGCCGGCCAACCACCCATGAAAATCCAACATACGAGGTGGATGGAATAGTGCACTACTGCGTTGCCAACATGCCGGGTGCAGTGCCTTATACTTCCACAATTGCCCTGACCAATGCAACCATGCCTTATGCATTGCAATTGGCACGCAAAGGCTGGAAACAGGCGTGCATAGACAACCGAGAATTATTGCTTGGCTTGAATATCGTTGGCGGCAAAGTGGTGTATGAAGGGGTCGCCCAGGCATTTGGCCTGGAGTACACACCAGTTTATCACATGCTGGCTACTGAGCCAGTGGCTGTTTAAGGTTTACTGCTCTATTGAGGTTCTCACTTTCTGTGAGAACCTCCGCAGTTCTGCTGGCAACAGTGTGCCATTGGCCTGCATTTGCTGCAGTATCCACATGGCACCGAGCACATTGGTCAGGCGCTCACCGTCATCTGCGCCATCAATGTATTGATGCAGATTGAGGTCATGTTGAATTTCATTTTCAAGGCAATGCGCCATGGCTTCAAGTTCCTTCAGGGTATGCCCTTCGGCAAGCCGTTTGATTTCGGGGATTTTCATGCCCCCAGGGATGCAATCAGCTGCTGTACGAATTCCTCTTTTGACGTTGCCTCACCTGTAACTCGCTCTCCGTCCTTGAAAACAGCAATAAATGGCAAATTGCTGACACCGCCCATTTTGCGAGCCTCGGGGTTTTCCTCAGCGTTTACCTCAAGAAATTTAACCCCTGCATTGGCAGGGTCTTCAGACATTCGCCTGAATTTCGGGGCAAACAATCGGCAGCTTCCGCACCAGTCAGCATAATATTTCACCACCACTTTCGGAGTTTCTTTGATAAGCTCGCCAAAAGTGGCATCAGTTAAGTTTTGGACCATTGGGTTATAAACCCGAAGCTTTGGAAGGTAGTTCTTATTGAAGGGCCAATTGAGCTTAACCTTTACTTTGCGGCTGTGAATAATCAACCTGATGTTTTGACCAGTGATGACATTATAAAAATTGAGGACCGATATAATGCCCACAATTATCATCCATTGCCAGTAGTGCTCCAGCGCGGCGAAGGAGTATTTGCTTGGGATGTTGAGGGCAAACGATATTTCGACTTTCTGAGTGCATACAGTGCCCTTAATCAAGGCCATTGCCACCCCAGGCTTGTGGATGCAGCCAGAGAGCAGATAGGGAAACTGACACTCACCTCAAGAGCCTTTTACAATGACCTGCTGGGAGAGGCCTGCCAGTATTTGGCAGAGACTTTTAATTATGACAAATCATTGCTGATGAACAGCGGGGCCGAAGCAGTGGAAACCGCCATCAAACTCGCGCGCCGGTGGGCTTACGATGTCAAAGGAATTGATGAAAATCAGGCGATAATTCTGGCGGCAAATGGCAATTTTCATGGGCGAACCACTGGGATAATCAGTTTCAGCACTGAGGAAGCATCAAAAGATGGGTTTGGCCCGCTGATGCCCGGATTCAAAGTGATTGAATATGGAAACTTAGAGCAACTTGAGGAAGAATTAAAAAATCCGAATGTTGCTGGGTATCTGGTTGAGCCAATTCAAGGCGAAGCTGGTGTAATAGTCCCCCCTGCTGGGTATCTGAAAGCAGTAGAGGCACTTTGCAAGGCCAACAATGTGCTGTTCATAGCAGATGAAATCCAGACAGGACTTGGCAGAACAGGAAGAATGCTGTGCATTGACCATGAAGATGCCCGCGCAGACATCATCATCCTTGGCAAAGCCCTTTCAGGGGGAATGATGCCTGTATCGGCTGTCCTGGCCGATGACAGTGTAATGCTTACAATCAAACCAGGCGAGCATGGCTCCACTTTCGGCGGCAACCCGCTTGCAGCAAAAATTGCCATCGAGGCGGTTAAAATAATCCAGGATGAAAATCTGGCCGAGAATGCTGACAGGATGGGATTTCTCTTTAGGGAAGAACTTAAAAAAATGAATATTCCCTATGTATCAGCCATCAGGGGCAAAGGATTGCTAAATGCCATTGACATTGACCCTGCCAAAAGCGACCGAACTGCTTATCAAATTTGCCTTGAATTGATGGAAGCAGGGTTGCTGGCAAAACAAACGCACGATGTTACCATCCGTTTTGCGCCCCCTTTGATTTTGACTGAGCCGCAGCTGATGGAGGCGTGCGGGCTGATTGAAAAGGTGTTAAGAGCTTAGCACAACGTTAATCATCCTTTTGGGGACAAACACAAACCGATTAATCGATTTGCCATCGGCCCATTTTTCAAAATCTGCAGAGCCCAGAACCGCGTCCTTTGCGGCAGTTTCATCCGCCTCGACAGGCAGGGCCAACTGAAATCTTACTTTTCCCCCAATGCTGACGGGATAAGTTAAATTTGAAACAGCCACCATTTCAGGCTTGAATTCTGGCCAGGCTGCAGTAGAAATGGAAGATTGATGCCCCAGTTTTTGCCAAAGTTCCTCAGCCATGTGAGGTGCAAAGGGCGAAAGCAAGATTACCAGAGGCTCTAAAATTTCGCGTGCATTGCATTTCAGTTCTCTCAATTCATTGATGCAGATCATCAGCTGGCTGATGCAGGTGTTCAAACTGAATCGGTCAATGTCCTCGGAAATCTTTTTGATGGCAGTATGCAGGGCTCTGAGCTCCTGATTGCTCGCTTTCCTGTCTGACACATTCCATGCGCCGCCGTTGTGAAACAGGCTCCAGAACTTGCGGGCAAATCGGGTAGTGCCATCAATTCCTTCGGTTGACCAGGGCTTTGAGGCTTCAACAGGGCCCAAAAACATCTCATACATCCTCAGCACGTCAGCGCCTTGCCGGTCAATTACTGCCTCAGGGTTGATGACATTGTACTTGGATTTTGACATTTTCTCCACCTCAGCTGTGCAAATAAATTCGCCGTTTTCCAGCACAAACTCTGCCTGGGCAAGGTCAGCCCTCCATTTTCGGGCTGATTCGATATCCAGGCGATCATTTTTTACCAGAGATACGTCCATTCGGTAAGGTGTCGTCTCTTCGTTCTTGATAAGTCCTGCTGAAATAAAAGTGTCGGTGCCCTTGATGCGGTGTGCGATGCTGCTTCGCCCCTGAATCATTCCCTGATTAATCAGCTTTTTAAACGGTTCGGCATGGCTGGTCAGGCAACGGTCATATAAAAAATTTGCCCAGAACCGACTGTACAGCAAATGACCCGTAGCATGCTCTGGGCCGCCAATATAAATATCAACCTGGCCCCAGTATTTTTCTTTTTGGGGGCTGCAGAATTGCGTTGAGTTTTGGGGGTCCATAAAACGGAGCCAGTACCAGCTCGAGCCTGCCCAACCTGGCATGGTATCCGTTTCCCGATTGTCACCGTTCGGCAGATTTACCCATTCCTCTATGCCTGCAAGGGGTGATTTTCCAGTGCCGGTTGGCTTGTATGATTCAACATCTGGAAGCACCAGTGGCAACTGCTCCAATGGCAGGGCTTGGGGCAATTGATTGTGAAAAATGATTGGGATTGGTTCGCCCCAATATCGCTGGCGCCCAAAATTGGCATCTTTCAGGCGATAGTTGATTTTTTTTTGGCCTACACCCCGCTTTTCCAGTTCAGCGATTGTTTTGGTTATGGCTTCAGGCACTGAGAAACCATCAAGAAAACTCGAGTTAATCAGTTTTCCCTCTTTGGCTTCATATGGAAGCGGCAAATCCCCGCCGCTGTCCACCACTTTTGGAATGGGAAGGTTGTTGGCCGCTGCAAAGCGATAATCGCGCTCATCATGTGCAGGTACAGCCATAATTGCACCTGTTCCATATTCCTTCAGCACATAATCCGCAAGAAAAATGGGCAGGCGCTGACTGGTGAAGGGATGCAGTGCAAAACTTCCAGTAAACACGCCGGCTGATTCGCCTGCAGCTTGACGTTGCACAGTGCTTTTTATCAACGAATTGGAGATGTATTCCTCAACTGCACCTCGTCTCTCAGCAGTTGTAATTTCCATGGCAAGGGGGTGGTCGGCAGCAAGCACAATAAAAGTGCATCCGAATATGGTGTCAGGGCGGGTTGAAAAAACCTTGATGCTTGCTCCATTTTTTTCAGCCAAATCAAAACTGATGACGGCACCAGTGGATTTGCCAATCCAGTTTCGCTGAATTTCTTTAATCGAGTTCGGCCAATCTAAAGTGTCAAGGGCGTTTAGCAGGCGGTCGGAATAAGCAGTAATCCGTAAAAACCACTGCTTCATTTCTTGCCTGACAACCGGGTGGCCGCCGCGCTCACTCAGCCCATCCTTCACTTCATCATTGCTCAGCACAGTTCCCAGTGCAGGGCACCAATTCACTTCAGTGCTGGCTTGGTAAGCCAGGCGAAAACTCAGCAGATATTCCTGCTTTTGCCTTTCGTTAAAACTCGCCCATTGGTCAGCGGTAATGGATTCACAGTGGCTGGCTGCGGCAAATACTCCCTCTGTTCCATGATTCGCCAAATGCTGCACAAGGGCCTCTATTGGCTCAGCCTGGTCTGCTTTTTTATTGTACCAGGAATTGAAAAGCAGGGTAAAAATCCATTGGGTCCATTTGTAATATCCAGGGTCGCTGGTTTTCACTTCTCTGCTCCAGTCAAAAGAAAACCCTATGGCCTCCAGCTGATTCCTGTATCGGCTGATGTTGGCATCAGTAAAAGTGGCTGGATGATTTCCGGTGTCTATGGCAAACTGCTCGGCCGGCAAGCCGAATGCATCAAACCCCATGGGGTGCAGCACTTCAAAACCCAGGTGCCGCCTGTATCGGGCGATGATGTCACTGGCAATATATCCCAGGGGGTGGCCCACATGCAGGCCAGCACCGCTTGGGTAAGGGAACATGTCGAGTACGTAATATTTAGGTTTTCCGCTGTTTTCAACAGCTTTGAAAACTTGATTTTCCCGCCAGTATGCCTGCCATTTCCGCTCGACCTGCTGGTGGTTGTATTCATCATCCATTGCGCTGAGGCAAAGTTAAAAAAAAGGGCACCGCCCTCAAGTACCAATCTCTGTATCTGCGTAGGTGATAAAAGCTGCGTCAGCCAAAACTCGGTTTAAGAAGCGGATTGGATCTGTTGGCATCTTATCCAGTTTAAGCACTTCAGAAACTTTTTCAGCAGCCGCAATTGCAGGCGCTGGGTTGTTGTCTTCCATCGAATAACGCAGGGCAGTACCGATGATTGCCAAGTCTATATCACTCAATTCGCCTGCATTTGGGTACATGGGAACATAGCCCTTATCCGCCCTCGATATGGGTGTCATTTTTTTAATCTGTTTATGGGCTTTAAGCAGCACTACGGATGTTCCGGCAATTGCATCACCCAAGCGCTGATTGTTTTTGCTGGCCATGATGATGACCAGCCCAACTGCGGGGGTGAATGCATAGACCTCAACCAAGCGAAAAATCCATCGAGAGAAATAATTCAGAAATTCTGGCCGCTGTCCATCCAGTCGCAGCACTCTGATTTTTCCAATTCGTTTGCCAATAGTCTGACCGTTGAAAAAGTATTCCATCCAAAGTGTGTAGGTCATCACCGGCAGAAAAAGGAGGATGTAAATCAGCGTTATGCTCTCAGACCCCAACCCATTCAAAAAATTGCCATTGAGAAAGAGGAACATGGCATATACATAGAGCAACTTTATAAGTTCATCAAGCAAGGCTGCGCCGATGCGGGCGCCCACCTCGGCCGGCTTTACCTGTATCACCACATTTTGTGCTGTGGCTATGTTGAACTGGCTCATGAAAGGATGAAATCTAAAAATGGTAAAATTAACAAGGGGGGCTTGGACTTGGGTAGGCTACTTTTGCCCTCCGTGGCGATGGTTGATTGCGCGGATGTGCACAAAAGATATGGTGACCTGGAGGTGCTGAAAGGTGCTGCACTTTCCATTCCGGCTGGGGTGGTAGCAGCAATCACTGGCCCATCAGGTGCTGGCAAAAGCACTTTGCTGCACATCATTGGCTCGCTTGATAAGCCAGATTCAGGACAGGTAACCGTTGGTGACCGCGAAATTCATAACCTCAGCATCAAAGAAATGGCGAGGTTCAGAAATGCCAACCTTGGGTTTGTG
>CBDTVD010000011.1:0-17177 GCA_965363965.1 uncultured bacterium | reverse complement strand
CGGCGTGCGGGCGGCCCGGATTGTCGGCGCCCGGCAGGCTGATGCCCTTGAGAAAGAACTCGGCGGGGAATTACCGGTTTACATCGGGATGCGGCATTGGCACCCCTACATCGCAGATACGGTAGCGCAGATGAAAGCCGATGGTATTACCCAAGCAGTGGGCATTGTGATGGCACCGCACTACTCAGCCATGAGCATAGGGCAATACCTGAGTGCTTTGGAAAAAGCAAATACCGAGGGCAAGCCAATTGATTTCAGATACATCCAGTCCTGGGGCGAGCATCCGAGGTTTCTGCAGGCACATACCGACAGAATTAATGCAGAACTTCAAAAATTCGATGACCCCCAGTCGGTTCAGCTGATTTTTACAGCCCACAGCCTTCCCGAGCGAATTTTGAAGGATGGAGACCCCTATCCCAATCAGCTGACGGCTACCGCAGAATTGCTGGCCGAGCGGGTCGGCTGGCCAGGGGAGCAGTTGCAGTTCAGTTTTCAGAGTGCAGGGCGCACGCAGGAGAAATGGCTTGGCCCTGATTTGCTCGAGAGCATTGATGCCCTTGCAGAGCAAGGCATAAAAAACATTTTGGTATGCAGCATCGGCTTTGTGATTGATCACCTGGAGGTGCTTTATGATATTGACATTGAGGCGAAGGCACATGCAGCTGAGCACGGAATTGAACTCCGAAGAACGCCATCACTCAATGCCGACCCCCAATTGATCAAGGTGTTTGCTGAATTGGTAGGTGATGCCTTCGGAGATTAGCTGCGCCGTCATAGGCGGAGGGATATCAGGTTTAAGTGCCGCCTGGCGACTCATAAGCCGCCATCCGGAAATCAAAGTAACCATTTTTGAAGCGGACCGAAGCGCCGGCGGATGGGTACAGAGCTATCACACAGACGGCTGCATCCTGGAGCGAGGGCCTGACAGTTTTGTATCGCTCAAGCCCCAAGTGACAGAACTGGCAGCCGAGTTGGGAATGGAGGGGGAAATTATTTCGCCAGAGCTAACGGCATTCACATTTTTGCAGAACGGCCGATTTATCGCCCCCCCCAATGGTTTGAGGGGACTGGTACCTGCAGACATCGACGTTTTCAGCAGTTCCGATTTTTTTTCGGCGGAAGGCAAAGCCCGAATTTTATCAGAAAGCAAAATTCCGCCCCGAGCGGATTTGGCAGATGAATCATTTACCGATTTTGTTACTCGCCGCTTCGGCCATGAAATGCTGGAGCGATATGCAGGGCCGCTATTTACCGGAGTCTATTCCACGCCAGCCAGCCAGCTGAGCATGCAGGCCTGCTTCCCTCAATGGCTGAAAATGGAAAAGGAATTCGGGAGCCTCATGGCTGCCTCGGCGGGCCAGGCGGGCAGCTCGGCTTCGCGGTCGCCATTTCAGGCTTTCAGGCTTGGCATGGGCCAGCTGACGGACAAAATTCAGGAAGAACTTAAGGGTCGAGGAGCGAAGATCCAACTGAGCTCATCTGTAACAAAGGTGCGCCGCACTGGCCAATACTTTGAATTGACCAGCGAAAGAGGAATTGAAACTTTCGATTGTGTGATTTCAGCCATCCATCCCAACCGAAATGCGGAGATTTTCGGATTTGAAAACGAGACATTCGCCACTGCCAGCCGAACCATCATTACCTGTGCAATCGGAGGAAAATTGCCAGAATGGGCAAATGGGAAAAGCGGATTCATCAGAATAGGTGAGGGGAACTTGCGGAGTGCGACCATTTTGTCGAACAAATGGCCTGATCGGGCTCCCAGGGGTACTCATTTAGTCAGGGTTTTCCTCGACACGTTGCCGGGTGACCCGCTCAGCCCCTTGAAGGAACTGGGAATAGATGGGCACGATGTGCTGCAAACCTGGAGTTTCCACTATGCAGGCCTGCCGAGGTATGCGATGGGGCACAGCCAAAAGGTTGAAATTTATCGAAATCGGCTTCGGGAGAAATTCGGATACAAGGTAGAAAGCTGCGGGGCTGCACTGGATGGGGTAGGCATTGCTGATTGCATTGCCAGCGGCTGGGGTGCCGCCGATCGCTTGGCTGGACATTTTCTAAATTATGGTTTAGGGGATTGAATTTGCCATTCGGCGGGTTATTTCTGCATCATCCCCGAACTTTGCAGTATTATTTTGAATGCCATTGGGTAAAGAAGCGGGCGCGCGCAGAATAGTAGGGGTGGAGCTGAACCACCATCGTGCACCGTTGAATGTCAGGGAACGCGTGTCACTGTCGGCTGAGGCACAAGCTGCCGCACTGGGGCTGCTGCGTGACCAAATGGGCGAGGCATTTCTGCTGGCTACATGTAATCGCACGGCCATTTATGCCTACACCGATGACATCCAGCCCATCCTCGATTTTTTTACGGCATTCGGCCAGCTGGACCCCTATCTGAGTTATTACACCACTGAAGAAGCCGCCATCAATCACCTGTTTGCCACTGCTGCCGGCCTCGAAAGCCAGGCACTGGGCGAGCATGAAATACTTGGCCAGATCAGGGATGCCTATGCACTGGCTCAATCAGCTGGTGCAGCCGGGCCGGTGATGCACGAGCTGATAAAGCGCGCCATTCATGCGGGTAAAAACGTCAGAAAATCCACAGCCATTGGCAGGCATGCTGTCAGCCTTGCTGCTGCAGCTTATCAGTGCCTGCGCAGGCATTTGCCTAATCCTACTGCCAAGGTGGTGCTGCTGGGAACGGGCCAAATGGGGCAACTGATGTATAATGTGCTGGAGAAAAAGCATCAGTACGATATCATCATTGCCAGCCACTCACTCCAGCGCGCCCGGCAGATGGCAGCCCCCAGCGGTGCCCAGTATGCCGATTTTGCCTCGCTTGGGCCTTTACTCACCATGGCTGACGCAGTTATCGGAGCCACTTCGGCCGCTTCAGTCATCACCCCTCAAATGCTCCAGGGGAAACGTCCCCTTGTTTGCATTGACCTCGGCATGCCGCGCAACATTGACCCTGGTGTGAAAGATGTCGAAAATTGCCGCCTTCTGGATTTGGACGATATCAAAGCCGTTACCGATGAAAATTTCGAGCGCCGCAGAAATGAGATTCCGCAGGTTCTTAAAATTGTCGAAGATGAATTGAGCCAGTTTACCGAGTGGCTCCACAGCCGCAAACTCAGCCCCATCATCACTTCTTATTTTGCCAAACTGAAGCAGGTGCAGGAAGAAGAAGTGCGCTGGGCATTCAACAGGATTGGAAATTTAGACGAGGCCACCAAGAAAATTGTTGAAGAACTGGCCAGCAGACTGGCACGGCGCGTCTCTGGTAAACCCATCGAGGCCCTCAGGCGATTTGGCATAGAGCCTGACAAACCCCAAAGTCGAGTGGATACTTTCAAAGAGCTCTTCGACCTTTAGCAACTTGGCAAAAACGATTATTAAACTCGGTACCCGGGGCAGCATGCTCGCCGTTGCGCAAACCGATTGGGTGATTTCGCAGCTGAGTGCCCTGAACCCTGGGGTTGAGTTCTCCAAAACCATCATCCAAACTGCAGGAGATGGCGGAGACCTTCAGCTGATCGGGGCCTGGGTTTCAGCCCTGGAAGAGGCCCTGTTATCGGGCGAAGTTGATTTGGCGGTGCACTCGCTGAAGGATGTGCCTACCCAAATGCCCCCTGGGCTTGCACTCGCTGCCATTCCCGCAAGGGAAGACCCGCGCGATGTGCTGATTTCAGCCAATGGGGAGAGTTTTGGTGAATTGAAAGAGGGAGCGGTTATCGGCACCAGTTCACAGCGCAGAGGATTTCAATTGCTGCAAAAGCGGCCAGATTTAAAAATTGTACCCATCAGGGGAAATATCCAAACTCGGATTGCCAAGATGCGTTCAGGTGAGGCTGATGCCATTCTGCTTGCACTGGCAGGGCTGAAGCGCGGCGGATTGGAGAATGAGGCAACGGAGATACTCAGTCTTCAAACCATGCTGCCAGCCGTTGGCCAGGCTGCCCTGGGCATCCAAACCCGAAGCGGGGATACTGAGACCATCGCCATTTGCCGAGGATTGAATGACGAGCCGACAGAAATCTGCGTTAAAGCCGAGCGGGCCTTTCTCGCTGGCACTGGCGGCGGGTGCCGTCAGCCGATGGCAGCCTTTGCAGAACTGAAAAATGACAGGCTTATGCTGCAGGCACTCTACTTTACTTCAGACGGAAAAACAGTAGGAATACAGGATGCCATTGGTCCGAAAGATGAGCCGGAGGAACTCGGACGGTGGATGGCTCGGCATGTTCTTCACCTCACATCCGCCCATGTCAGATAAGCAGCGCAGAATTTTGGTGGTGAGGCCCCAGGCTGGGCAGCTCAGTACCAAAAGGCTCCTCAAGGCAGAGGGCTACGCCGCAATTGCTGCACCCCTGATTGCAATAGAAGCAATTGATAAGGATGCTTTCTTCAATACCAAGCCATTTCGCTGGATAGCGATTACTTCGGCCAATGCCGCGCGTATGGTTGGCCAGCAGGACCATTGGCACATTGATGAATACAGCCAGTTTGCCGCACTCGGTGATGCCACAGCCAAAGCACTGAGAGCGGCAGGCTTTGAACCTGCATTCATTTCCACCAAGCACTCAGCTGAGGGCTTAGGCAAGGAAATTCCTGCCTCGCCCAGTGATCAGGTACTCTATCCTTGCTCTACCGCCGCAGATGATTCACTCGAAATGGCCTTGCACAATCGAGGGGTGGCAGTTCACCGGCATCCCATCTACACAATACTTCAGCAGGCACCTGATGACGAATTGATGGAAGAAATAGCCGAGGGCGGCATGGATGCAGTGTTGCTCTACAGCCCCAGCGGTGCAGCCGCTTTTCATCGATTTTTCGGTCATACCTCTTTTACAACCCTGGCATCAATCGTTTGCATTGGTGAAAAAACGGCGCAGGCAGCAGATGCCCTTGGCCTCAAGGTTGCGTGCATTGCAGCCGACCCATCAGATGCGGCCATGATTGCGGCCCTCAACACCCTATGGAATATCAACGACTAAGAAGGCTGCGGTCTTCGCCAGCCATCCGGCGGATGGTAAATGAAACTCGGCTGCACCCCAGCGAATTGATTCTGCCCATTTTTCTGGTGGAAGGGAATGGGCAGCGTCAGGAAATAGCGAGCATGCCCGGCGTGCTGCGGTACAGCCTCGATACCCTCGATGACATTCTCCTCCCCGCCATCCAAGCCAAAATCGGGGGCGTTCTCCTCTTTGGCCTGACTGAGCATAAAGATGAAGAGGCGAGCTCAGCTACCGCTGCCGACAGCCTGGTATCGCGGGCAGTCCGGCAAATCAAGGCAGAATATCCAGCGCTTATTGTGATGACAGATGTCTGCGTCTGCGCTTATACCCCCCACGGGCATTGCGGAGTATTAAAAAATGGGGTGGTTGAGAACGATCTTTCGCTCGATCTGCTGGCCAGCATGGCCCTCAGCCACGCCCTGGCAGGTGCTGACGTGGTGGCACCATCAGCGATGATGGACGGGCAGGTTGCCGCAATCAGGGAGGCGCTTGATGATGCGGGGCTGGCCAGCACAGCCATCCTCGCCTATGCTGCCAAATTTCAATCGAGTTTCTATGGCCCTTTTCGCGATGCGGCCGACAGCAGCCCCCAGCAAGGCGACAGGGCCAGTTATCAGATGAATCCTGGAAATGCAAATGAAGCCATGCTTGAACTTGAGGCCGATGAACTGGAAGGGGCCGATATGCTGATGGTCAAGCCTGCATGGCTTTATCTCGACATCGTTTATCGCGCAGCGCAAAGCAGCCATCTGCCCATTGTGGCCTACAACGTCAGTGGAGAGTTCAGCATGCTGAAAGCCGCTGCCGCCAATGGATGGCTGGACGAAAAAAAGACCGTGTGGGAAGCTGCAGTTTCAGTGAAAAGGGCAGGGGCAAAACTCATCATCACTTATGATGCCCTGCTGTTGGCCGAACTTTGTGCCAGCAACAATGGATAAGCGGATTCTTACACATTACACCCTCTGGCGACTGACAAACGAGGCAATCGCCCTGCCAGCTACTGCAAGGCATAAACTGATTGGCGACTTTTTGCAGGCAGCCGGCCGCGGAGCACAGTCAACCTGGTGGTATCAGTTATCGCCGACAACAGTTGAAGCTGATTTGCTGCAGTGGAACAGCCTGGAACTGGAAGATGACAATGCCCCTGACCGTTATTTCGGCCAGCAGGCGCAGGCATTGCTTCATTTCAGGCCCTGGATAGCCCCCGTCCGTACCCTATGGGGCATGACAAAACCCTCGGTTTACAGCAAAGCCAGCCGAAGTGCGCAGGAAATAGACCCCTTTTCCGCCACTCGCCTGCCTTATTTCATCATCTATCCATTTACAAAAACCACCGAGTGGTATCTGAAATCACGGGAGGAGAGGCAGGAAATGATGAACGGGCACATCAAAATAGGAAAGCAGCACAAGGAAATTACTCAGCTTCTTCTTTATAGTTTTGGGCTGCAGGACCAGGAATTCGTGGTGAGTTATGAGTGCGAAAAACTCCACCAGTTCAGCGACTTGGTTTATGAACTCCGTGGTACTGAGGCTCGGCTTTACACCTTGAATGACCAGCCGATTATAACCGGTATATTCAGGACTCCGCAGCAGTTGTGCGAGATATTATGCTGAGCCGATACGGCAAGTCGAAAGAACTTTTTGCCCGCGCGGCAAAGCTGATGCCCGGCGGAGTTTCAAGCCCGGTGCGCGCATTCAACAGCGTCAATCGCGATGCGCTTTTTATTTCCCGTGCTGAGGGGCCCTGGGTTTGGGATGCCGATGGCAACCAGTATGTTGATTATGTTGGCTCCTACGGCCCGGCCTTGCTGGGGCATAGCCACCCCGAGGTGGCTGACGCGGTGCAGAAAGCGCTGAGGGATGGGTTTTGTTATGGAGCCAGCAGCGAAGGCGAGATAAAATTGGCCGAAGTGATACAGCGCGCCTTCGCCAGCATGGAGATGATCAGGTTTGTGAACTCGGGCACAGAGGCTGCCATGAGCGTAATCAGGCTGGCAAGGGGTTTTACGGGGAGAAACAAAATTGTAAAGTTCAGGGGATGCTATCATGGCCATGCAGATGCCCTGCTTACCCAGGCAGGCAGCGGCCTGCTGACCCACGGATTGCCAGGCAGTGCAGGGGTAACTCAGCATTCAGTTGATGATACTCTGGTGGGCCAGTATAACGACACCCAAAGTGTGGAAAAACTGTTCGCTGAGCATCCTGATGACATTGCGGCAATCATGCTGGAGCCTGTCGCTGGAAATATCGGGGTTGTGGTGCCAGACACTGAATTTATCCGCGCCCTGCGCAATCTGACAAAAGCCAATGGCACCCTGCTGATTTTTGATGAAGTGATGAGCGGGTTCCGCAATGGATTCGGCGGGGCTCAGCACTTTTTCGATACCGTGCCTGACCTCACCATTCTGGGCAAAGTGATAGGTGGCGGAATGCCCATTGGTGCGTATGGCGGCCGCAGAGACATTATGCAGATGGTTTCGCCACTGGGGCCGGTTTATCAGGCCGGTACCCTTTCAGGGAATCCCATCTCAATGACGGCAGGCTGGGCAACGCTCGAGTACCTTGAGGCAAATCAGGAGAATATCTACGCTTCAATTCTTCGGCACACCGCCCAGCTGAAAATAGCCATGATGAATACCCTTGGGCGAAAAACCCCGTTGACAGTGAACACTTGGGGGGGGATGATAACCCCTTTCTTCGCAGAGGGAAGCGTAGCCAGTTATGATACAGCAGTTGGCTCATCTGCCGCCCAGTTTTCAGCAGCCTTCGGCGGATGGCTTGATGCAGGGTTATTTGCCCCCCCAAGCCAGTATGAGGCATGGTTTATATCGGCAATGCACGATGACGATTGCCTGCAAGTGGCAACTGACGCACTGAGTGCTGCGGCTGAATTGTTATAATCGCACCGCTGATGGAACTCAGTTTTTGGGAGCGACAGCCAATCCAAAAGGTTGATGCAGCGGTAGTGGGTGCAGGCATCGTGGGCTTATCTGCAGCCATTGCCATCAAGGCAGGGAGACCGCAGGCAAAAGTGGTGGTGATTGAGCGGGGCATAATCGCCCGTGGGGCCAGCTGGCGAAACGCAGGCTTCGGCTGCTTCGGCTCGCCTTCAGAATTGCTTTCTGACCTTTCAGAATATGGCGCCGACGAAACGCATAGGCTGGTGGAGCGCAGATTTCTGGGGCTCCAAAAACTGCTCAAACTGGCTGATGTGTCAACTGATAAAAAACATCCCATTGGTTATGAAATTTTTGATGCAGCGCACCCGCAGCCCCCTCTGTCCTCAATTGCCCTGCTGAATGATTTGCTGAGGGATGTATTTGATGGTGAAGCCATTGTGCCATCCTTAAAATCAATTGCAGAGTTGGGCCTTAATTCAGCGAGTATCGCGAATGTGCTGGCTCTCCCTTTCGAGCGGCCGCTGATGATGGATCAATTGATGGGGAGATTGCTGCAAAAGGCAACTGCAATGGGCATTTTGGTGCTTAATGGCCTTGAGGTTAGATCAATGCACCATGATGAGGCCTGCATTGATTTAGTGATGGGGAATGGTGAAGCGATTTCAGCCAGTCAGGTTGCAGTGGCCACCAATGCCTACGGAAAGGAATTGATACCCGAACTGGAAATCTTCCCTGGCAGAGGGCAGGTATTGGTTACCAAGCCCATTGATCGGCAGCCACTCTGCGGCCAATTCCATTTCGATGAAGGATTTTATTATTTCAGGGGCCTCGGCAGCAGGATACTAATCGGCGGTGGACGCAATCTTGATTTTTCGGGTGAGGGTACGGCTGAATTTGGAGTGAACCAAATCATCAGGGAGGATTTGGAGTCAAAACTCCGCTGCTGGCTTTGCCCTGGGGTTGAATTTGAGGTTGACTATGGCTGGAGCGGAATTATGGCGTTCGGCCCGCAGCGAAAGCCAATTGTCGCGCGGATTAATCCGCGTGTCTGCTTCGGCGGAAGGAGCGGCGGAATGGGGGTTGCCCTGGGTGCCCAAATTGGTGAGGAGCTCGCAGGCTTGATTATTGAGGGGCTGTAAAACAACAATCCCCCCCCTCAAACATTTGGTACTCTGAGAAATAGTACCGAAATTAGCCGTTTTAATCCCGAGCCCAATTAAATGAACCCACGCAAAGCCTTCCTCGGAATTTTGATTCTGACAGGCATTTTGCCCAGTTTGCGCCTCCAGGCGCAGAATTGCATTCCAAAAGGAGATTGCAGCGGGGGCGGGCATATTAATTTTTTAAAGGTTGGGGATAAAGAATTCTCATGGGCCAATTGCAAGGTTTATCTCAAACTTGATTCGCCTTTTGTTTCTGTCAGGCGGGGTGATGCAGTCAGCATTAAAGCCGCAGCAAACTCGAAAACAAGACCATGGTGGGGGATTTGGGCAGACTGGAACCGTGATGGTGACTTTGATGATGCAGGTGAGTTTCTATCAGCCGGAAAGGCCAATGACAGCCTTGTTTATGCATTGAATCTCCTAACTGGCACACAAAGGGACACAGTTCTGCTGAGGGTGCGGTCGGGGCTGGACTCGGCATTTCAATCTGCTGATGCCTGCAGCGCTTCATCCTCTGGCAGCACTGCTGATATTCCGTTGATTCTTTTGCCAACGCTGCCAATGAAGGTTGAGTCGTTCACTGGGCAGGCATTGCCTTCTCAATCATTTGCGGGTCGCGTGCAGCACCCTTTGTTTCACTTCACTCTTTCTGCCGAGGGCAAACTGCAGCCTTTGGCCTTGACATCGTTGGCCATTGTTCTCGCCTATACGGATAGTGCCTGGGTGGGTGCCCACCTTAAAATCTGGCGTGCCCTGGGGCCTGTGCTTGATCCACTTTACATCAGCCAATATGCACTGGTTGGGTCGGCAAAATTGAAAGGAAAATCTTTAATTCTCAATCTTTCCGACACGCTGTCTGCAGGCCGAAATGATTATTTTCTCACCATAGATGTGCCGCAACCATTGGGCAGCAAGGCTGCGCTGGGTATCATTCTGGACTCGGCGGTGGTGAGCGGCAAAGGCATTAAACCAGCAAAAGGGCTGCAATCCACCTGCCTGGTAAAGGCCAGCTATCCTTATTGCCCAGTTTCAGTTTTAAATCCGCAGCAGATAACTCGCCGATATGTAGGCATCACGGCAATCAAGGCAGAAGGGATTTGGTGGCAAGGCCCCGATGGCGATAGCCTCACGCAGATTCAGGGTTCAGCGGTTGGCTATGCAGACAATGCTTTGAATTTAGAGGTATCTGGCAGCAGGGAAGAAGAAACCTATGCAGCCATTTGGGCTGATTGGAACAACGACGGTTTTTTTCAGGCAGATGAACTGTGGAAAACCGATATAAAATTGAATGCAGGCACTGCAAAATCACTGAGTCTGATAGTGCCCTGCAACATTTCGGCTGGCCCAAAACGGGTGCGGATTATGGCTGATGCATCAGCGGCCCCCGCCGGCCCGTGTGCCAGCCTTCAGCATGGCTCGGCATTGGAGTTCACTCTCCAAGTTCAGCTGCGCGACAAAATAACGCCGAAAATTCCTGCTGTTGCTTATCACAAAGCGCCTTTCGCCATCAGCCTGCCCACCCTGCCAAAAGGTGTATCCAGCGTTTTAACCAGTACTGGAAATGTTTACATTGAACCTGGGCCAGTGCTTTATTATCAGGATACAGGCACCCGAACCATATCTGTCAGCTTTACAGATTCCAGCTGCGGAAAGGTGACCAAATGGGCAGTTTCGCAGAAAATATCGGTCAGAAAACCCTCAGCGGCACCAAAGTCGGGTTTTTCCTGCACCGACACTGTTGTTACCACAGCAGATGCTGTTACACTGCTTGATGAATCAACAAATGGAGCCTGGGCATGGAACTGGCAAGTATCGCCGAAGACAATCAACGGCCAGCCTGCATGGAAATGGATAAAGAGTGATGAAAGCACTCAATACCCTCAAATCCAATTTCTAAAGCCTGGAAATTATACGGTGAAACTGAGTGCCGGCAATGCATTCGGCTGGGGTGATACACTGGAAAAAGCAGGCTTAATATCTGTAGTAAATGCTTATCAGCTGAAGGGTGATGACACCTTAACCGATGTATCAGCCATAATCACTGATGATGGAGGCAAGGCTGGGCTTTATAAAAGGAGCAAAACAGCCAGCTGGGCGATTATCCCCCCCTGTGCCGATAAAATTGACGTTTACCTGGATTTCAGCGACATTGTAGCAGAGACGCCGAGCCTGAAGGGGGGCGATGCACTCTGGATATCGGATGGAAACGGGTCTTCTGCTCGGCAGATAAAAGCAGAGAACCATCGGCTGACTGCCCTTCCGTCACCTGTCTTCACTTCTCTCACTGGCAGTGTCCTGCTCCATTGGGAATCTGATTCCACGATGCAAGGCAATGGATTTGTGCTGCGATACACAGCCATAAAATCGGCATCAAGCAAGCTGCTCCCCCTCAAGCTCCCTGACACCATTTGGGCAGGCAAGCCCTGGCAGCCAGCCTATTCAGTTCCCCCAGGCCTGCCCCTATGGAAACTGGACGGCAAGCCCTTGCCTTTAAATCCAGAGGGGTTGCCGACAATTACTGTCAATGATACTTCCATTCACCGCCTCAGCCTGAAATTGACTGGCTGCCAGGTTAATGATAGTTTCACCCTGCAATTCAGGGCAAAGGCTCCCCTCGCCAAGCCAGTCATAAGTTTTGCAGCGAATTATACAGAAGCAAGTGTAGGGGACATTGTAAGGTTATCCTCACAAGCACCTGCCAGCACCATTTCATTTAAATGGAATATCCAGCCAAAAATTTACGAGTTTGCCTCAGGTTCAACTGATACATCTCGCAATCCCGTATTGCTGCTCAGGGATACTGGGGCATTGACTGTTCAGCTGGTCGCCGCCAATTTCGCAGGCACTTCAGCAGTAAGCAAATCCAATTATATTCGCATCAGCCTGCATTGCAAGCCGAAAGTGCAAGCCGTCAGAGAGGAGGTTGGCTTCCTTTATTCAATGCTCAGTGATTCGTCGGGTACGCAGATGGTGCTCCTGGCCAGTTCTGCAGGCCAAGAGTCATACATCCATCATCATAACATTCCACCCACCATAGTGGCAGGTTCTCTTTATCGAATGCAATGGGAGCGGCCTGCCAGCACCCTCGCCCTGCGGTCAGGTTTATGGATGGACATCAACGCTGATGGGGATTTTGAGGATGAAGGAGAAGAACTCAGTTTTGCGCCTGCCATCTCAGGAAATGTATGGGGCTGCCAATTCAGGGCGCCCATATCTGGAAAGGGATTGCTGAGAATGCGATATGCCATTGGCATGGGCGACAAGGCCTTGACCCCATGCGGTTCAATGGATATTGCCGAGTTTGAAGATTTTTCAGTGATTCTTCACCCCGATACAGTTCCGCCGGTCATCACCCTCAATGGGCCGGCAACGATGTATTTAGAGGAATTCGCAAAGTTTTCAGACCCAGGTGTTTCTGCAACCGACAATTTTTCAAGGCCCATATCAATCACAGTATATGGAAGGCCAGACAGTTCCCGCAGAGGCACATCTGAAATTACATACACTGCCACTGATTGGATGGGCAATGCCTCAATGGCCAGCAGAACTATACAGGTAATAGCCGACACTACCGCTCCGCAAATCCTCGCCCCTTTTGGAGATACAGTGAGAGTGGAGGCGTTCCATGCAATCCCGTCCCCCCTGGTCATCATTTCTGAGAATACCCCCTATGGCTACCTTCTGGTGAAAAGGGGAAGTGCCGATTCATCGGCACTGGGATATTACCCGATTGACTTTATGGCCGCTGATTCCATGGGAAATTTTACGGTGCAGCGCATAGTAGTATGGGTGAGGGACACCACGCCGCCAAGTTTCATCAGCCATGGCGCTGATACCATTCTGCATCAGGCTGGGCTTGGATTTTCTGAAGCTGATTATATTACACCAACCGACAATGTATCCATTTCTCCCCGCGTGTTCAGTTCTCAGCTGATTGATGAAAGCACCCCACCCGGCATCTATGACCTGCAGATTTGGGCAATGGATGATGCGGGCAATGTTAGCCAGCCAAACCGAAGAATTATCAAATGTGTGGATACCATTGCCCCCTTGCTGAGCTTGGTGCACCATATCATCAAGCACGCGGTATTCGAGCCCTTCAATGGGCCGCCTATCCTGGCCACCGACAACTACTGGCAAACCCTCGACATCAGGCACACAGGTCAGGTGATTTACTATCTGCCAGGCGAGTATCGCCTGATTTACTGGGCAACTGACCCAAGCGGCAACCGAAGCCCAAATGATACCACCCTCGTTATTGTCGGCGATTTTGAAGCCCCTCAGCTCTATCTGATGGGCGATACTTCAATCACCCTTTCCCCTGCCGAGAAATTCATCGAGCCTGGTTATCTGATCATTGACAATTTTGACCCGAAAGCCAAAGTGTCGGTTACTGGAAATTACTATGCGGGCGCTCCCCTTGGAAGGTATTATCTGGATTATGAGGCAAGCGACAAATCAGGAAACCACAGCCAAACACTGCGCAGGCAAATCACCGTTACTGATGGAACAGGAATCGAAGAGCTTGAGAAGGAATCACCCTATCACGTTTTTGTCTCAGGCAGCAGTATTTCTGCAGAGTTACTCACGGGACAGGGCGAAATAAAATTGTGGAACAGCAGCGGCCAACTGATAGCTGAGGCCGCCTGCCTGCCAGGCAAAGCATTCCGGGCAGGTAATTTGTCGGCTGGAGTTTATTGGATGGTACTCAGCAGCCAAAAAGAACAGTACAGGCTGCCAATCCTTATTAAGTAAGGTTCTGCAAAGGCCCCAAAAGGGTGCTGCATTGATAACCTTGCCAAAGAAAAAATACCTGCGTTTGATATGTCTGTCATAAAATTCATTCCCTTATTGCTGCTGCTGGCAGCCTGCGAAAATCAAACCCATGATGAAGCCACCGATACAGGGGCCAAAGATGCCGTGACGGTGCCGAAGCCGAGCACCGACATGGACCACCATGGTGACTTTATTGAAGAGAAAAATGGGATCGGCCTCTACTATTTCAAGCCTTCACCTGACTTTCCAGATGCTGAACTGAGGCTGAAAGGCCCAGCCCAGATGGAGGATGGAAAACTGCTGTTTACATATGCCGTGAAAAATTATGAGCTGGGGGCGCAAACCGGCGGGGCCTCGGCTGAACACTGTGCCAACAGTGCACAAGGCCAGCACATCCACCATATCATTGATAACGAGCCGTACAAAGCCCTTTATAAGGATACAGTTACCCGTTCCCTTTCGCCAGGCAGCCACGTGCACCTTGCATTTCTCAGCAGGAGTTATCATGAAAGCATAAAAAATGGCAGGGCATTCGTTTTATCGCAGTTTAATGTGGGCACAACCGACAAGGCAGCAGTCAATCTGGATGCCCCGATGATGTTCTACAGCCGCCCCAAAGGAGAATACAAAGGGGATGACCGAAAATTTATTCTGCTTGATTTTTACCTGACAAACACCGAACTATCAGAGGCTGGAAACCACGTGCGGGCCACAGTGAATGGCGCCGTATTTATGCTGAACAAATGGGTGCCCTATGGTATCACGGGCCTGCCTGACGGCGAAACAAAAATCAAGCTCGAACTGGTGGATGCAAACGGGGCGGTTGTGCCTGGGCCGTTCAACTCAGTCGAGCGCAGCATCACACTGATGCCCTGAACAAAAAGCCAATCAAGTTACTGAGCCGATACAGGCTCTGCGATTTTCAGTATGCTTTTCAGCACAGCCACGGCTTGATGTATTTCATCAGGGGTGTTAAACTTGCCGAAGGAAAACCGCAGCGGGGCATAGCCCGCTGGGAAATCGAGTTCAGCGATTACATGGCTCCCCACGGCTGAGCCGGAGCTGCATGCGCTGCCGCCAGAAACGGCAATGCCCTCGATATCCAGGTTGTATATCAGCATTTCATTTACTGCATGGGGTGGTATGCCGACGCTGAGCACGGTGTAGAGGCTTTGCCCTTCGTGGTCTCCGTTGAAAATCAGCCCTGGAATTTCTTCACGCAAGGCTGAAGCCATCAGTGTTTTCAGGCTCTGTATCCTGGCAGATTGCTCCTCCATTTCGGCATAGGCAATTTCCATCGCCTTTGCCAGGCCTATGATTCCATAGAGATTCTCAGTTCCTGCCCGCATGTTTCGCTCTTGGGCGCCGCCCTGCAGCAGTGGTTTCAGCTGGGCTGAGGAATCAACAAAGATGAATCCTGCTCCTTTTGGCCCATTGAACTTGTGCGCGGCAGCCGCAGTAAAGTGCACCCCCCAGCCCCGGAGGTCTATCGGCAGATGGCCAATCGTCTGCACCATGTCGCAGTGAAATAATGCCCCATATTTTTTGCATATTTCGCCTACTTGACCGACAGGGGTGATGTTCCCTATTTCGTTGTTTGCATGCATCAGGCTCACCAGCACTTTTTCACCTTTCAGGCCAGCCAAAATGCTCTTCAAACTCTCAATTGACACATGCCCATTCGGCATCAGGTCAACATAATGCACCTGGGCACCAGCGCAGTGCTGTGCAGTGTGCAAAACAGCGTGATGCTCAATGCGCGATGTTATGATGTGTTTTGCCCCAAGGTCTCTGACAGCGCAGGTAATGGCCCAGTTGTCAGCTTCAGTGCCGCCGCTGGTAAAAAAAATTTCGCCTGGACTGACGTTCAGATGCTTTGCAATCTGCCTTCTTGCCTTTTCAATGTGTGTTTTGGCTTGCCGGCCTTCATCGTGTATGCTGGATGGGTTACCAAAGCAGCCATGCATGGCCTCAGTCATGGCCTCAATCACCCTGGTATCCATGGGTGTGGTGGCCGCATTGTCCAGATAAATTCTATTTTTACAGTCAGCCATTCTTGCAGTATAGTAAAGATACGGCGTTCAATCAGCTTTCCTTTAACAGGTTGCGAATGTCGAGTATCAATTTTTCAGCCAGATGGTCTGCCGTGGTTGAGCTGCTGCTTTCAGCATAAATCCTGATGATGGGCTCGGTATTGCTTCGGCGCAGGTGCACCCAATCATTGTCAAACTCGATGCGAATGCCATCAATGGTGTTGGTGGGGTTTCGCTTGTATTTGCCCAGAATTTTTTTCATCACGCCATCCAAGTCGGCAATTCCTTCCAGGTCTGCCTTCTTTTTGCTCATGTAATAGTTGGGATAAGTTGCCCGCAATTGGCTGCAGCTTTTGCCTGATTTTGCCAAGTGGCTGAGGAAAAGGGCAATGCCTGCCAGGGCATCGCGGCCATAGTGCAGCTGCGGCACAATCACCCCGCCATTTCCTTCGCCGCCGATTACAGCGTTCACCTCCTTCATTTTTTCAACCACATTCACCTCACCAACAGCTGATGCATGGTATGTTCCGCCATGCCGCTCGGTTATATCTTTCAGCGCCCGCGTACTGCTCAGGTTGCTTACAGTGTCGCCTTTGCCGGCGCCCAGCATGTAATCTGCTACGGCCACCAGGGTATATTCTTCCCCAAAAAAATCACCGTTTTCGCACACAAGCGAAAGCCGGTCAACATCCGGATCAACGGCTATGCCCACATCTGCTTTTTTTGCCTTGACTTCATTGGACAATGCTGTCAGATTTTCCGGCAATGGCTCAGGGTTGTGGGCAAATTTTCCATCCGGCTCCATATAAAGGCCGTGGATAGTATTCACCCCCAGGGCTTTTAGCAAGGCGGGCACAGCAAATCCTCCGCTTGAGTTAACGGCATCAACTACCACTGAAAATCTTTTGGCTGCTATGGCCTTGATATCCACCTGCGGCAGGTCAATAATGGCCCTGATATGCTCATCAAGGGCATCGGATTTTATGGTCCGCGTCCCCAGATTATCTACCGTGGTATAGTCAACTTCGCCCGACTCGGCAAGTTCCAGGATGCGCGCCCCATCTTCAGCCGAAATAAACTCGCCTTTGCCATTGAGCAGTTTGAGGGCGTTCCATTGGCGCGGATTGTGGCTGGCAGTAATGATGATTCCGCCTGCAGCCTTTTCGCTGACCACTGTCATCTCAACGGTAGGCGTTGTGCTGAGGCCGAGGTCAACGACATCAACACCGCAGCCCAGCAATGTGCCTGTAACCAGGCTCATCACCATGTCGCCGCTGCGGTGCACAGTCA
>CBDTVD010000010.1:0-17271 GCA_965363965.1 uncultured bacterium | reverse complement strand
TCCCATTTTCCACGTTCTTTTTTGGCGACCCCTGCATATCCATAGCCTGGCAAATCCACCAGCATCCACTCTTCTCCTACTTTAAAAAAATTGATTAGCTTAGTTTTTCCCGGCTTGCTGCTGGTCTGTGCAAGGTCATTTTCCCCAGTCAGATAATTGATCAAACTCGATTTCCCGACATTGCTCCTGCCGATGAAGGCAATTTCAGGCAATGCGGAATCAGGGCACTGGTGGATTTCCTCCGCCGATTTAATGAAGATGGCGGTGGGCATTTCGGATATGGATTTCATGATTGGCAGAGAACTGGCCCCACTGCCCCCGACCTTTGCCCCCCAGTTACAGGATGAGTGAGATATTGCCGTATGGCGAGGGACAGGGAGAAAAGAAAACTCAGGTCGAAGATATGTTCGATAAAATTGCGCCGAGGTATGACTTGCTCAACAGGCTGTTAACAGCGGGTGTAGACCAGACATGGCGGCGGAAGGTGAGGCGAAAGGCAGCTAAACTCCGCCCTAAAACCATCCTTGACATTGCAACGGGCACTGGCGACCTGGCGATTGAACTGGCAAAAATCCCCGGTACTGAAATTACTGGGGTGGATATCAGTGAAGGCATGATGAAATTGGGCAGGGAAAAAATCAAAAAGAAAGGCCTCGAGAATCGAGTTGTGCTTGAGGATGGCGATGCAGAGGCCCTCAGATTTGAAGCGGACAGTTTTGATACAATAACCGCAGCTTTCGGGGTGCGGAATTTTGAAAATCTTTCAGCAGGACTGCTTGAAATGCACAGAGTGCTTAAGCCCGAGGGAGGAGTATTCATCCTGGAGTTTTCAACCCCAAAAAACCCCATACTTAATGCCCTGTATAACCTTTACAATCGGACCCTGCTTCCGGTTATTGGCCGCGCAGTGTCTCACCACTCCTCTGCTTACACCTATCTGCCAAAATCAGCGCAGGCATTTCCCTCAGGGGCGGCTTTTGCGGAAATACTGAAACTGGCAGGATTCCGTTCCATTACCATCACTCCGCTTACCTTTGGCGTATGCACGCTTTATTGCGCGTTCAAGTAATCATTTTGCTGGCAATGCTCCCTTTTGCCAGTTATGGGCAGGGCCAAAACCGTCCGTTTTACGACTATGGCCGAAAAATTCACTTTGGGTTTGCCCTGGGCTCCACACTGTCCACTTTTAAATATGAGTTCAACGAGGGCTGGTATCAGCAGGATACCTTCCTCACTTTTAGGCAAAAACGCTATCCAGGGTTAACCCTCGGAGCAGTGGCTGATTTGCATTTTGGCGAACTCGCCGATTTAAGGGTCATCCCGACGTTGATTATTTCTCAGCGGGGGCTAACCTACACTCTGCTTGACTCAACTGCTGTAAAGCGAGATGTTGAAAGTGCCATCATAGAATTGCCGGTGCTATTCAAATTTAAAAGTGAGCGGGTTGGCAATCATCGTTTTTATGTCATAGGCGGTGTGAAGTATGGATATGACTTATCAAGTGATGCCAAAGGGCGCATTGACGTCAACGATCCTAAAATTGCGATCAGCCCGCATAACCTCAATTATGATTATGGCGTTGGCATGGATTTGTACTTTCCATTTTTCAAATTCTCCCCTGAAATTCGACTATCGCGGAGCATTAACAATGTGCTGGAGCAGCAGAACCATGTCTATTCGAAATATTTCGACAGGTTCCAATCCAACTTCATCTACTTCAGCCTTTACTTTGAAGGCTAATCGCCCCCCGAAAAACTCATGAATCCCTTAATATTCTTCCTGGTAATTTTTGCCATTTTCATTTTCCTGCTGGGCATCCGCATTGTGCGTCCCACGCACAGAGCACTTGTTGAAAGGCTTGGAAAATATCACCATTTTGCCAACCCCGGTTTCCACTGGGTCATACCTGGGATAGACAAAATGTACCGTGTTAACATCACCGAGCAGATGGTTGATGCACAGCGGCAGGAAATCATCACTTTCGATAATCTTAATGCATATGTGGATGCCCAGGTCTATTTTAAAATCAGGCCTGATGAAGAAAGTGTCAAGCACTCCATTTATAAGGTGAACAATGTTGCGCTGCAGGTGGTGTCATTGGCACGTACAACGCTCCGGAACATCATTGGTACGCTTACGCTGAAATCGGCTAACAGTGAACGCTCGAAAATCAACAAGGAACTGATGGACACCCTGAAATCGGAGACTGACCAATGGGGAATTGATATTGTACGGACCGAATTAAAAGAGATCGACCCGCCCAAAGATGTCCAGGAGACGATGAATAAAATCGTTAAGGCTGAGAATGAAAAAATGTCGGCGATTGACTTTGCCACAGCAATAGAAACGCAGGCTGATGGGCAGAAGCGTGCAGAAATAAAAAAAGCAGAGGGCATTAAGCAAGCCAACATCCTTGAAGCTGAAGGAAAGTCAGAGGCCATCAGGCTGGTGAATGAAGCAGCCGAGCGCTATTTCGTCAACAATGCCCAATTGCTCAGGAAAATAGAAGCTGTGGAACGCAGCCTGCAAAACAATACCAAAATCGTTGTGCCAGGCGGCAGCGACATCATTAATGTGCTGGGCGACATGACAGGTGGCTTACCCATCAAAATCAATCGCTTGCAGAGCCGTGAAGAACGATACAGAGACAGTGACCGCAACGACCGAAGCAGGTCATCAGACAGCGACAACGATTTTCGATAGGATAATCTCCAAGCGACTCTGGCCTAATTTGACCTGAGTATTAACAATCCGGCCCCTGCCTTCTCAATAGAAACTTGAGAGAGCAGGGGCCGAGTTATTAAAGCGACGGATTAAAACGCTTCTTAAAAGACCTTGCGGATAATCCAGATGATAAGGCCAATAACCAGGACAACGATGAGTATCCCGACAATAATTCCTCCTTTGAAGATGTCACCAATTACCTCACAGCTTGAAAGCGTGAGAGCCATGGCCAGCACAAAGAAGAGAAAGAGTGAACGCAGTTTCATAAAATAAGGCAGTTGATTGTTTGAGTAAGTAATACTCCAATCAACTGCCTTTTGTTCACAGCCTGGCTTATTGATGCCAGGCTTATATCAACGCTGCACTCAGGCTATTTGGCGAAAGAAACAGCCCGCTTTTCCCTGATGACCGTTATTTTTATCTGCCCCGGATACGTCATCTCTGTCTGAATTTGGTTGCTGATGTCAAAAGCAAGTGTATCAACTGCCTCATCCCCTACCTTGTCGCTTTCCACAATCACACGAAGTTCTCGGCCTGCCTGCAATGCATAGCTTTTTGTAACACCGGGATAAGTGAGGGCGATGTTCTCAAGGTCTTTGAGCCGCTTTGTGTATTGCTCGAAGATTTCTCGGCGCGCACCTGGCCGTGCACCGCTTATGGCATCGCAAACCTGTACAATCGGGCTGATTGAATCGGTCATTTCAATTTCATCGTGGTGAGCCCCAATGGCATTCAGCACAATGGGGTTTTCCTTATATCGCTCAGCAATTTTCATCCCCAGCAGCGCATGGGGCAGTTCAGGGTCTTCCTCACTCACCTTGCCAATGTCATGCAGCAGGCCGGCACGTTTGGCCAGTTTTGCATTCAAGCCAAGTTCACTGGCCATGATGGCGCAAAAATTAGCAACCTCTCTGCTGTGCTGCAGCAAGTTTTGGCCATAACTGCTGCGATACCTCATTTTGCCCACAAGTCTGATCAAATCGTTATGGAGCCCATGAATGCCGAGGTTCATTACCGTACGCTCGCCAATTTCCATCATCTCTTCTTCGATTTGCTTCCGTGTTTTTTCAACCACTTCCTCAATTCTGGCAGGATGAATCCGGCCATCACTGACGAGTTTATGCAGGGCGAGGCGGGCGATTTCTCTGCGAACAGGGTCGAAACCTGATAGTACAATTGCCTCCGGGGTATCGTCAATAATGATTTCTATGCCCGTGGCCTGCTCAAGAGCGCGAATATTTCGGCCTTCCCTGCCAATGATTCTGCCCTTTATGTCGTCATTATCAAGGTTGAAAACGCTTATGCAATTTTCAATAGCCTGTTCGGTGGCAGAGCGCTGGACGGTGGCAAGTACAATTTTTTTGGCCTCACGCACTGCAGAGGTTTTTGCCTCATCCATTGCATCTTTTACATAAGCCTTGGCAGCCGAATCGGCTTCCACCTTCAGGTTGGCCACCAATTTGGCCATTGCTTCTTCACGTGTCAGGCCAGCTACTTTTTCAAGCTGATCGACCTGCTCCAAGCGGATTCGCTCCAGTTCCTGCTGCTTTGCTTTGAGTTTTTCTTGTTCTTCTTGCCGGCGCTCTAACTGCTCATCCAGTCGTGTACTCTTTTTAGCCAGGTCACTTTCGCGTTTAGCCACTTCTTCAAGTTGCCGCTGGGCTTCATCTTTCAGTTTTCGGGCAGCATCTTCCATCTGTTTGATGCGGTTTTCGGCACCCGACAGTTTTTGAGTTCGTTCAGCGCTCTGTTTTTCGTGCTCAAGTTTCAGCTGCTGGAATTTCTCCTTGGCTTCCACCATCCGCTCTTTTTTGATAACCTCGGCACGTCTTTGGGCTTCTTCAAGTTTTTTCTTGATTTCGTCTTCAAGCTGCTCTCTGCGGTTGGCAACTTCGGCATCACATGCCTGCATTTTTTTTCTGAAAGCTGTTTGGCTAAGGACGTAAGCTACCGCCGCCCCCCCTGCCAAAGCAATCAGAATTGCAATAATGATTTCCATTTTGGATGTTTCTGTTTTGTGGGTTTATCCCGTACAGCGCAACATGACCAGAGTGAAATGCACCCGCTGAATTTTGTCTCCTTTCGCAATAAATGTCAGGAGAGTGTCAGGGGCGATTCAGCCAAAAAAGTGTGGATTTAGAAATCAGGAATCAGTTAGCACAGCTTTAATTTTTTCAACCGCTGAGTTTATGGTATGGCGGGCCTCACTTTCAGCCAGGCTGGCACTCTGCTGCAGCTGCTGCAACTCAGCAGCAAATTCAAGGGCAATCATCGCCAGCACGGTGGGCTTGCTGTTGATACCCAATTGGGTTTTGCGCTCTCGATACCTTTCATTAACCAAACCTGCAGCTGCCCTCAATTGGGCTTCTTCAGAATCACCTGCCGTCCGGACAGCGACATTAACCTCAGCTATTTCAATCGTTATGCTTTTGCTCACTTTCAACCAGGTTTTCAACTGCAGCCGCTTTGACAAGGGCAATGCAGTCATCTACACCTTTAATCAGTTCATCTACCTGTTTACGGTATCCGGTAAATTTCCTACGAATTTCGTCATCATTTACCGTGTGCTGCAAATTTAGCTTATCTTCTCTGGCCGATTCCAGGTCCGATTTCAAATTGATGATTGTCTGCTGGGCAGCGGCCAATTCTGCACGCAGTGAAACGAGCTCAGCCGACTGAAGGTTTTTTGCCTTGATGAGCCGATTAACCGCCATATCAAGAATAATCAGTTCGTCTCTCATACTTTTCAAGCCTCCCTAATCTGAACTTTTAGGCTGCTGAATGCTGCTAAAATTTGACCCACGGCCAAAGCAATGTCTGATTCAGACAAAGTTCTGTCATTTAGTCTCAGCCTGGCTTTGATTCCATAATATGGCGGCAGGTTGGTCTGTGGCTTGAAGACATCGAACAAGGTTAAACTTTCCAGGGCTTCGACACTCAACAATGCTGATTCCAATTCACTGTACTTGACATCAGCAGGAATTTTAATTGAGAAGTCGCGCTCAACAAAGGGGAAACGCGAAGGAACGGAGACGTGCTGCAAAGTATTTCCACTCTGCATTATCGTGATGCCATCCCAAATGATGCTTACGCCAAAAACTGCCTGGTCCTTGATTTGTGATTGCCTGAGAAATGCAGGGGATAATGCACCAAAGCTTAAAGTGATGCCCTCAGCTGCCATTGTTTCGCCATATGCAAACTTGTCATCATGCAGGTCAGTGAAAACCTGGGGCAGATTAAGGCATTGGCATAATCCGCGGGCGAGGGATTTGGCGTCCCAATAAGTTGCCGAATTCAGCTGATTCGGCCACCCAGCCTGGGCTGATTGCACAAGCACAACAGCCAATTCGGTTTTCTCGGTATGTTGATTTTCTGCCAGATGGTAGCTTCTTCCCCATTCATAGAGCTTGATTCGCTCCTGCTGCCGATTTAAGTTGAATGCGGTGCTGGCTAAAACAGAAGATAAAACATCGGGTCGCATCCTGCTGATTTCTTGCGCCATCGGGTTGAATAATTCAGGAACTGTAGAACTCCCTGAAAGATCGGCGGCACTAAAACTTAGGCTGATGGATTCAAAGTAGCCATTTCCGTTAAGCCAGTTACTGATCGATTTTTTCAGACATGCAGGGTGACTGTTTTTCGATTGAAAAGCAGAAACATATCTGCTCGGCACAGGGATATTGTCTATGCCAGCAATCCTGATGACTTCCTCTGCAACGTCGATTGGCCTCAGGATATCAGGTTTTCTCAAGGTAGTTTTCACCAGCAGATTTTCACCCTCAATGGTAGCATCCAAGCCAAGCTTATGGAGTTTTTCCAATGCACTGACATTTGGAATAGGCATCCCAGCAATTTCTTCCAGTGCGAGTTGCGAAAGGGTTATGGTTGAAGGCAGAAATGGCGAGGGGTATTCGTCGTGCACTTCGCCGTCAATTGTTCCGCCTGCCCAATCAGTAATCAGTGCCGCACAGCGCATCAAAGCAGGAATGGCGAGCTCAGGGTCCACTCCGCGCTCATAGCGGTATGCTGAATCAGTAAACAGGCCGTGTTTGCGGCTGGTTTTTCTGATTCCTGCCGGGGTAAAGTGGGCACTTTCAAGAAAAATTTGGGTTGTGGATTCTGTAATTCCTGAGCCTTTTCCGCCGAAAACGCCAGCAATCACCAATGGCTTTGCGGCATCGCAAATCAGCAGGTCTTCAGGGCTTAGCTTACGCACTTTATCATCAAGGGTGGTTATGGTTTCGCCCATTGCAGCCAGCCTGACAATTATCTCTCCACCGCCAATCTTTTCGGCATCAAAAGCATGCAAAGGCTGCCCTATTTCCAGCATTACATAATTTGTGGCATCAACCACATTGCTGATTGGCTCAATGCCGCAGCTCCGCAACCTTGCCTGTATGTAGCCGGGTGATGGCTGAACTTTGATGCCTTTTATACGCAGTGATGCATAACGGCTGCATCGGTCCGGCACCTGAATGGTTACCTTTATTGGCGGCAGCTCAGCAGGGCCCGGGGCCCACAACACCATCGGCGGCTTGATGGATATCCCTGACACTGCAGCAATATCGTGTGCTACACCCAAGTGGCTTGCTGCATCTGCCCGATTTGGGGTCAGGCTCAAGTCAAATACAACATCCGCTGGAGGTGAAATTTGGGCAAAGGAAAGCCCAGGGTTCAAACCATCTTCCAAAACAATAATGCCATCATGGCCGCCGCCCATTCCGATTTCATCTTCGGCGCAGATCATCCCACAACTTTCTACGCCTCGAATTTTGGACTTCTTGATTTGGATGGCGCCCCCGCTGATGGGATGCAGGGTGGTGCCGATGGTTGCCACAACTACATGCTGCCCAGCGGCAGCGTTGGCAGCACCGCAAACAATCTGCTGCGGTTCATCATCCCCGATGTCAACCATTGTAATCTTGAGTCGGTCGGCATTGGGGTGCGGGTTAACGCTTAGTATTCTGCCAATTACCAATCCTTTCAGCTGCTCGGCGCTTCGGCCAATTGACATTGTGCCTTCAACCTCAAGCCCGCATTTTGTCAGCATATCCTCCAGCGCGTCTGCAGATACTGGGCGGCTCAGCATCTCACTGAGCCAATTAAGTGAAATTTTCAAAGCGATGGTGCGGAATAGGTTTTTTCTCCGGCCTCTACGGCCAGGGGCAAACGGTTTTTATTGGGCGGAACTGGACAGCTCCAAGATTCTGCATAGGCACAATATGGGTTGTAGGCTAAATTGAAATCCAATTCAATTTGGCTTTTGTCCTCACTTAGTTGAGCGTCCAGATATCTCCCTTTTTCATAGGTCTCCTTTCCATTGGTCTGGTCGAAAAATGGGATAAACAAGTGGTGCTTAGCCTCAGGGTCCATCAGCATTTCGGGGTCAGCAGACCTGAATGCTGTCAATGTGCAAGCCCTGCCCTGCAGGGTAAATGCAAGCTGGCCTGCATCAATATAATTCTGGGTGCGCCCCATCTTGTCGGCGAGCATCACCATTGTGGGTGAAGGGTTGGGCATCCAGGTGGCGGTAGTTTTATATTCCGGATCAACTGCAAAATAACTGAGGCTCCAAAAGTCTCTCAGCGTTTCTTTGTCTGTGGCAAACGGGCTGGCTGCAAAATCGTATTTAAACAACGAATCCTTGCTGTATCTCTTTTTGGTGATGGCCCTTTTGTATGGGTCCCGCGGTGTCATTTCGCAGCCGGTCAAAAAGATAACAAATGCAATGCAGATCAATTTTCTATGTCCCATTTTGCAGCCTGTAAAATTTCTTGTGAGTTGTTAGATTTCAGGTGAGCCATCATTACCATCTGCATTTGCTCAGGATTCCAGTCGGGCTGGAGCTTAGCTACCAAACTTACAGAAAATCTGTCGCCTGCAGCTGGGCTTGATGCCAGCAATTTTCCATCATAGGGCTGCATCCATCGGCGCACGACATGGTTATGAATGTAATTTTCCTTGAGGCCGCCAGGCGTAAGCTGAAAATCCTCAATTTCGCTTTCTGACAAGAGCCCGCTCAGAAACACTTCTCCATTTACGGCCTCGGCGAAGCTGATTGTAGCGTTAAGAAAATAAGTTGAAGTGGAGGGGGTGAATCCAGATGAATCCAGTGTTATGACAATCGGAGGGTTTTTGCCTAATTGCTGCGTAACGTACTCGTTCCAGCGCGTATAGCTGATAAGGATGCGTTCCTGGTCGGCGAACTTCTGCCTGTCAACCGCACCAATGGGCAATGCAGGCGGCGAACCAACCAGATTCAACACAGCCTCTGTACCTGTAATCCTAAAGTCCTGTTTGCTTTCTGGATAAGGGGCAGTCAAACTGGCCGGGGAAGGTGCGTGAATGCTGAGCACAATTACTCGACCAGGATGTTCTTCCTCGATGGTTTTAGCTTCTTGCTGTGCCGATGGACAGTTGACACATCGCACACCTGTGATGTCTTCAATCACCACCACCTTTGGCTGCGCCTTGGGCACTAAACTCCGCTCAATTTCAGATATCTGAAACTGATCGCCTGGCTGAGTTATAATCAGCTCATTTCTCTCTTTGCAACCCCAGGCAAAAATGCTGAGTGCAAGTACAACTGCAAAAAATTTCTTCATACCCTTAAAAATTGGTGGATAGCGTTCCTCTGAAACCTGAGAATGCAGGTTCTACCCGACATACACCACCCGTGCAAACCACACCTTCTACCTGTTTGACATAACCTGCTGTCAGGCGGGTCTGGTTCCAGGTTGTGGCAATCAGCGCCGAGTAATAATGGACAATTTTGTCGCCCTCTGTGGGTTTGGTATTCACCATATCTGTAACCGAGATACTCCAGTGGGGCGCATAATTATATTCCAGCAGAGCGAATCCGAAATCCCCCTTGTCCTGGTCGGTAAAAAGGTATTGCAGTTCTGTTCTGATGGATTTTCTGCGGGTTTGCCCCACTTTCACGCTTGCTTCGGTAACAAAAGCAAGCGCATCCACTGGCTCATCACCTGGGTGGGCCTGATAAATTTCGATATCATAAAACAGTTTCTGCACTGCCCCGACCACCTTCACTTTTTTCGAGAGTTTGCCTGTGTACTCCAGGTAAAACTCACTGAAAAGTTTGGCGTCCTTTTCGTCGGTGATGTAAGTGCCAGTGCTGCTGAAGCTGTGGTGGTCAAATGGGCTGTAAGTCAAGTCAATTGCATATCCCCTTTCGCCCTGGCCCTGGCCAGCCACGCTATATCGGGCAGGCAGCCGGTAACTGTGCTGTCGGCTGAAGGCTGGCAAGTAATTTACATTCGCTTGCAATGGCGACGAAAAAGGAGTGGTTTTAAATGTGAAATCGTGCAGCTGCCGGTATTGAAGAATAACCCCGATGCCAGTATGGCTGTAATTCAAGGTGGTTGAAAGGGCATTTCCCGAGTTATTTTCAAGCACAGGTTCTTCAACACCTTCCTGCACAAAATTCACATCTGGGCTTTTGATGGCATACTCACCAAAAAAACTAAATTCCCCGAGGGATAACCGTGCATAGGCACTGCCAGCATACGCATTGTATTGCGGAATGTATCGTTCTTGCTCTGGCAATGCATTCACAATTCCGGCAAGCGCCACCATCGTGTTATTATCGAGTGTACGGTTGACCACAGAACCACCCACCAGTACCGGAAATTTGCCCAGCCCCAGAATTTTCTCCGCATTTGCGCCTTTGACAACCTGAGGCCAAACATCAAAGCGATTTTTCTCCAGCCCCGTAAATACCTTCAGAAAAAAACTGTCATTGGGGTGATAATGCACCCTCAATCCCTGTATGGCATAATCAATTCCAATTGGCCGTTCCTCATAAGCACGAAAAGTGAGGCCGCTGCCAAACTGATCATAAAAGTGGCCAGCCGTTACTGTAAAATTTTGAATGTCCTTGGTAAGCTGATAGAACCCTAATCCCTGGCGGGTGTAAACTTCACCCGGGTTCAAAAGCTGGCTATTGTTGTAAAGGTCGAATCGTGCAATGGCCGTAAACCCTTTATACCTGTAATTGAGGTTCAGCCAGGCCTCTGCAGAGGTAAGCTCATGCCGATACTGCGGGTTTGTCGCTCCAATTGAAGAATCATAATCAAAAGCATTGAAGTTGAATTGCAAGTCGCCGGATAACTGGCCTTCATCTTGGCTGAACGCCTGGCTGCCCGAAAGCACTGCAATGGCAAGCAAGAAAAAGCGCCAGCGCAAAAACATAATAAAGGGGACGAAATTAAGCCCTGCCTGTAAGCAGCCGAAGATAAAAGCCTGGCCGCTTGAGTTTTTTGCGGAGGTCGAGATCGATGAACATATTGGTGAACAGTTCTGCCAGGGGCCTGCTTCCGCTGATTCGGCTGACAACCAGGTTGAAAAGCCAGGGGACGCGGGTGAGCTGCTGGATGCGCCGGCTCAATTGAAGTTCGGCTTTCAGCTTGCGATAAATCTCTGCATCATACTCAGATAATCGCACCTCGGCATTTAGTTTTTTGTGCTCTGCAGACTGGCCAATAATACGCGCGGCTACCATACCGCTGACCACGGCATTCGCAATTCCTTCACCGGTAAATGGGTCTATCAGTGATGCTGCATCGCCCAGCAGAAGGTAGCCCGCGCCGCTAATGGCAATTTCTCTTGAGCCCAGTGGCAGGCCCCACCCTTGTGCATTTTCCAATGGCGTGGCAGTTTTGAACCTCTCCTTGAGCTCAGGCTGGGTCTCGATTAAATCGGCGAGCATTTTTCTGAGGTTTGCTTTTCGCGTTTTTACATCTTTGCTCAGCATGCCCAGGCCAACATTCGCCTCGGCATTGGGTAAGCCGAAAATCCACAAATACCCTGGAAGGATCTGCGGATAAAAACGGAGCTCGAGATAATTTTGGGGATGCATGCCTGCAATGCCTGCATGATATTGCCTGATGCCAGCGCAAAAATGATTATCGTCCCTGTCGTTAGCATGCAAAGCTTTTTTCAGCTGACTTTGTGCCCCATCAGCAATAAGCAAGTGATCCGCAGAAAAACGCAAAGGCATATCGCCTTCAAGAACTTCTACCTTCCATTTTTCACCATCCCGCACAGCCGATTTAACCTGCCCGATGATTGGATGGCACTGAGCATTTTCGGCAGCCTGCAAAAAAAGAAAGTGATCAAAATCTGCCCGTTTGCAGATTATGCCGATGGGTAATTCGGTCTTGGGTTTTGGAAATGCAATTTCGACCGTCCGGCCATTGGGGGCACCGAAGATCATTCCATCAGTGCTGGAAATGCTTTGCCTGCCTTTGCAAAATGCCGTGAGGCTATCAGGAATCACTTTGTTCAGCACATCAAGTGCCTTGCCGCTGATGGCATCGCCGCAGATTTTATCTCGCGGAAACGCTGATTTTTCAGCCAGCAGATGCTCCACTCCCATTTGGCTCAAAAAGAGTGAGGCTGTAGCGCCCGCTGGGCCGCCGCCGACAATCACAACTGGAAAATGAGTGGAGGGCATTTTTGGCAGGGGCCTATATAAGCCCCTCATTTGCGAGGCTGGTATATTGGCCCGAATCGGCAAAAATCAAATGGTCCAATAAAGGGATTTGCATGATGTCTCCGGCTTTTTTAATCTGCCTGGTGATATCGATATCCTCCTGGCTGGGCTTCGCATTGCCAGAAGGGTGATTGTGCACTAAAATCAAATTAGAGGCATTGGCCAGCAAGGCATTCTTGAAAATCTTTGCTATGTCCACTATGGCACCACTTCGGCCACCCTCGCCCAGCACTGCCTGGCTGATTACTGAATTGTTTCGCCGTAGGAAAACGCCTACCAGCAATTCACTTGATTCGCCTGCCAGTGTAGGGTAAACGTAATCATAAATATCCTGGGGCGATTTGATAAAGTTGTACTTTGTCCCTTCCCTTTCGGCCCTAACTCGGCGGCCGAGTTCCATTGCAGCTTTCAGCGTGATGGCTTTGGCATTGCCTATTCCATTGATTTGGCAAAGCTGTTTGATATGCGCTGAATTCAGTGCATCGAGGCTGGCGAATTTATCAAGCAGGTGCTGGCCGAGTTCCACTGCAGTATATCGCCGTTCTTTGGTTGTGGTGCCAGTGGCGAAGAGTATGCCTATAAGTTCAGCGTCTGAAAGCGTACGGGGGCCCTTCAGCATCAGTTTCTCACGCGGACGATCGTCCGGCGCAAGGTCGTTTATGGTTAAATGGCGGCTGGCTCCTGGTTCAGACATATCCTCACCTCTGGGTACCTACCGCATTCAGCAACCCAGAAACTTAGGCAGCCAGCCGGCTGACGTGCTTGGCCAGCTTGCTCTTTTGGTTGCTGGCATTATTGCGATGAATAACGCCGCGTTTGGCCAGTTTATCGAGCATCGAGGCAACTGAATTGTAAAGTGCCTGAGCCTCGGAAGGGTCAGTCAGTGCCCGCAGCCTGCGCATAGCATTGCGAGTTGTTTTTGCATAATAGCGATTATGCAGGCGGCGCTTGGCCGATTTGCGAATCCGCTTTAGGGCTGATTTGTGGTGAGCCATTTAATTTAGAGTGGGCAAAGGTACGATGAAAAGCAGATAGAGAGGGATGTTATTTGGTTAGTTCTTTCAGTTTAGTTTCAAGAACAAATTCATCGCCTTCCTGATACCCACTGTGTTTGTACACCACATTGCCATCCTTATCAGTCACCAAAGTGTAAGGCACATTTGGCACGTTTAAAAGTCGGCGACTGTCATTATTTAAATCAATGACCACTGGAAACTTCCATCCTTTTCCATCAACATACGGTTTAACTTTGGCTGAGTTTCGGCTGTCGTCAATGCTTACGCCTACAAGCTGCACATCATACAGGTCTTTCCACTCTCCCAGCAAGTCATTGATGTTATCCAGTTCTTTTTTGCATGGGCTGCACCAGGTTGCCCAAAATGCATAGATGGTAACCTTCTGCTGCTGGCTGAAACTTTTCAGGTCGATTTCTTTGCCTTGCAGGTCCTTCACCATCATGCTGGGCATGGCATTCAGGGGCCCTTCATCAGCGGGCAGGGTGAACGCCAGGCTGAAAAGCATCAAACCGAAGAAGGCCAATGGCCTGAACTGAATATTCCTCATCATGGCTATATAGTCAAAGGCCTTGCCAACTTGTTCCGCTTACAGGTTTCCGCGCAATTCCTGCTCGCGTTCAATGGCCTCAAACAGCGCTTTAAAGTTGCCTTTTCCGAATGATTTTGCTCCCCTTCGCTGAATAATTTCGAAGAAAAGGGTTGGACGGTCTTCAAGCGGTTTGGTAAAAAGCTGGAGCAGATATCCTTCCTCATCCCTGTCTACCAGCACATGCAGGCTTTTCAGCACATTGATGTCCTCTGATATTTCGCCCATCCGGCCTGCCAGCTCTGTGTAATAGCTTTCGGGAACTTTCAAAAACTCCACCCCCCGCTTGCGCAATTCGGTTACTGTGTGGATGATATTATCTGTTGCGAGCGCGAGGTGCTGTATGCCAGGCCCTTCGTAAAACTGCAGATATTCATCAATCTGGCTTTTCTTTTTTCCTTCAGCAGGCTCATTGATTGGGAATTTAATGTACCCGTTGCCATTGCTGACCACTTTGCTCATCAGTGAGGAATATTCAGTCGAGATATCCTTGTCGTCAAAAGTGATGAGATTGTGAAAACCCATAACACGCTCATAATAAGCGACCCATTCATTCATTTTGCCGAGTTCGACATTTCCTACTGCATGGTCAACATGCTTGAGTCCGACACTCTCAGGGCTATATTCACTTTTCCAAGCCTTGAATCCTGGCAGAAAGGTGCCTTTATAATTTTTTCGCTCGACAAACATGTTAATGGTATCACCATAAGTGCGGATGGCAGACATCACCACCTTGCCATGCTCATCTTCAAGCACAGTAGGTTCCATGTAAGCTTCGGCTCCCCGTTCAGTGGTGGTATTAAAACTGTATTCAGCATCGTCAACGGTAATTGCATATACCTTGATGCCATCACCATGCTTTTGCAGATGCTCATTTATGGGATGTTTTGAGTTGAGCGGCGTGCTGAGCACAAGAGTGATTTTTCCTTGTTTCAGCACATAGCTCCCCTTGTCTCGCTGGCCAGTTTCAAGGCCGCTATAGGCAAAATCCTGAAAGCCAAAAGCCGTTTTATAGTAATAGGCTGCCTGCTTGGCATTGCCAACATAAAATTCAAGGTAATCTGTGCCCAGCAGCGGCAGAAAATCTTCGGCTATTGCAGCCGTTGGGGTTTCGAGAGTTTTTTCCATTGTAATTGATTCTGATCTAAAAATAAATTGACGTTGCTTAGTCCAGCCAGCTGCGAAAATACTCAGGCTCTTCCACAGCCAGAGCGTGATTGGTAAGGCTCAGGGGGTAAAACGTATCCACCATCACTGCCAGTTCCTTTGTTTCTTTTGCACCAATTGACTTTTCAACCGTGCCCGGGTGCGGCCCATGAGGAATGCCCTTTGGATGCAGAGTTATCTGGCCCCGCTCGACATGTTTTCTGCTCATAAAATCACCATCCACATAATACAGCACTTCATCACTGTCGATATTGCTGTGGTTATACGGTGCAGGGATTGACAGGGGGTGATAATCATACAGCCGCGGCACGAATGAACAGATCACAAAATTGCGGGCATCAAAAGTTTGGTGCACAGGGGGCGGCTGGTGCAACCGGCCAGTTATTGGCTCAAAATTGTGGATGCTGAAAATGTATGGGTAAACATATCCGTCCCATCCTATTATGTCGAAAGGGTGGTTGGCCATGGTATATGGATATAATTTATCCTGTTTTTTTATCTGCACCAAAAACTCACCGGTTTGGTCGAAAGTCAGCAGATTGCTTGGTTTTATGATGTCCCGCTCACAATAGGGCGAGTGTTCAAGCAATTGCCCGAAATTACTCCGGTATCGCTTGGGTGCCACAATCGGTGAAAATGATTCGACGTATAAAATCCTGTTATCAGCCGATTCAAACTCCAGCTGATAAATGGTACCCCTTGGGATAACAACATAATCACCATAGCCGAAAAAAAGCTCGCCAAATCCTGTTTTCAGTTTTCCCTTCCCTTCATGGATAAAAAGGACTTCATCCGCATCAGCATTCTTGAAAAAATAATCCATGCTTTTGCGGGGTGCCGCGACGCCTACATAGCAGTCCTTGTTCACCAGCAGGGGTTTGCGGCTGTGCAGATAATCATCCTCCGCTGCCACATTAAATGTAGCCAGGCTGCGGTGCTGCATGTTATCTTTTCGAGCCAAAACGGGTGCGATGTCAGTGGGCTCCCCTATTTCAAGGACTCGCGTGGGCGGATAAACGTGATAAAGCAAAGAATAATCATTGCTGAATCCTTCAGTAGAAAACAATTCTTCAGCATATAGTCGGCCATCTGGCTGGCGAAATATGGTGTGGCGCTTGGGCGGAACTTGCCCCAGGGAATAATAATGCATCTTGTTTATCCCCCCTTTAGTGGAGGTCTGGTACGGGGCACAAAGATATTCAGGCTGAATTGCAGAAGGGTTTATGAACCCAAAAGGCTGAAATTCGCACCTTACGATTCGAAAATCAATGGCAATAGAAAATCCTGAGCAGGTGCACCTCGATACAGTCAATAAGGTAAATCCGAAAATGGAGGCTATATCTGGGGCCCGAGTTTCGCCAGAAAAGTATCAGGCTGAATACAACCGATCAATTAATGACCCTGAAGGATTTTGGCTGGAACACGCCCGAGCGGAGCTGAAATGGGCCGAAGAACCCACTGAAGCGCTCGGAGGCAAGATGCCGCATTTCACCTGGTTTGCTGACGGAACACTCAACATCACAGTCAATTGCCTCGACAGACATGTAACAAGCGGCAACGGGGACAAAACTGCATACATTTTCCGGAGTGAAGCGGGGGTTGAGGAACGGATATCCTATGCTGAACTACACAGGAAAGTATGCCAGACCGCTAACCTGTTAACAAGCCTCGGCATTGATGCGGGCGACCGAATAGGAATTTACATGGCCATGACAATAGAAGCCATAGTGGCCATGCTGGCGTGTGCGCGCATCGGTGCCATCCACTCGGTGGTTTATGGCGGATTCAGTGCGGCAGCCTTGCGCGCCCGCCTGCAGGATGCGCAAGCGAAGGCCATTATGACCAGCACCCACACCACTCGCCGGGGAAAACCTGTTGATCTTTTCAGCATTGCAGAGGAGGCAACCCAGGACCTCGACTTTTTGGCGGTTAAAATGATTCATAATCGCTCAAAAATCAAAGCTGACGGATGGATGGATCTTGCACAGGAAACTGCCAAACAGCCTGCGGAACATATAGCCAAGGCTTTTGCGTCAGAGCAGCCCCTGTTTATTCTTTACACCAGCGGAACCACTGGAAAACCTAAAGGGGTGCTGCACACCACTGGCGGGTATGCCCTGTACACTCACCTCACCACCAAACTCAGTTTCGATCTTCGGCAAGATGACATTTACTGGTGCACAGCTGATATCGGATGGATTACCGGGCACAGCTATATGGTTTATGGCCCGCTAAGCAACGGCATCACCAGTTTTATTTATGAG
>CBDTVD010000009.1:0-17472 GCA_965363965.1 uncultured bacterium | reverse complement strand
AGGCGATGAAGCCCGCAGGCACAATTGTAATTGATTTTTTGAATGCCCGCAAGGTGGAAGAAAGCCTGATTAAAGCGGAAGTGGTGGTGAAGGAAAATGTAAGTTTCCATGTCAGGCGCCGCATAGAGGGCAAGTATGTGATTAAAGAAATTGAAGTGGAGGATGCCGGCACTCGGCATGCTTACACTGAAAAGGTTCACCTGCTTGAACTGGCAGATTTTGAGAATTTATTCAGGGATGCTGGTCTTGAAATAACTGAAAAATGGGGCGAATATTCGCTTGCTGGATTCGATGAAGTCAGCAGTTCTCGGCTCATAATTAAAGGCAGGCGAAGGGATTGAGTTTGCTGGAGTATGATCAGGCACTCTTTGAGGCAATCAACATGGGGCTGGCCAACCCCGTGCTGGATTGGCTCTGCAAACTGCTGAGGAATGCTTACATATGGGCACCACTCTACATTTTCCTCGGAGCACTGCTGATTGTGAATTTCAGGCGGAAGGGGCTTTACCTGATACTGTCAGCTATGCTGCTGGCTGGAATAACCGACTACACCACCAGTAGCCTGATAAAGCCGATTGTAAATAGGCCGCGGCCGTGCCAGGATGTATCTATGGCGGAGCGTGTGCGGCCAGTTGTGCAGTGCGGCGCGGCATCAGGCTTCCCCAGCACTCATGCTGCCAACCATTTCGGGCTGGCGACCCTGCTGGGTTTTGCCCTGCACAAACGCATCAATGGAATGGCCACCGTTCTGGTGATATGGGCGGCCCTGATATGCTTTAGCCAAGTATATGTCGGGGTGCATTATCCGCTGGACGTGCTGTTTGGCGGGGCGCTGGGGTCAGCACTGGGATGGTGGATGTGGATGTTATATCGGCGCCTGTTTGATGAGCTGCCGCTGGCCGAAACAGCGATAAGCTGACTACTTCCCCGTGAATTGAGGGTCGCGCTTTTCTACGAATGCGGCCATTCCTTCTTTTTGATCTTCACTTGCGAAAGTCATGTAGAAGTTTTTGCGCTCAAACTCCAGCGCCTGCAGCAAGTTGTGCTCGAATGCCTTGAGCACTGATTCTTTTGCCAGCTGAACTGCAATGGGGCTTTTAGCAGCAATATCCTTTGCAAGTTTTACAGCCTCAGTGAGGCAGACTTCATCGGGTACCACTCGGTTGATCAAGCCAGCAGACTTGGCTTCATCAGCATCCATAAATCGGCCGGTGAGCACCATTTCCATGGTCATGGGTTTTCCGATTGCCCTGCTCATTCGGGCGGTTCCGCCAGCGCCTGGCATGGTACCGATCTTGATTTCGGGCTGTCCAAACCTGGCGCTTTCCCCGGCAATGATCATGTCGCAAAGCATGGCCAGTTCGCAGCCGCCGCCCAGGGCAAAACCATTCACGGCAGCAATGATTGGTTTTTTGGTGCGGCGAATTGAATCCCAGGTGCTGAACTGGTCAATTTTCAGCATGTCAATTGCGGTGCGGCCAGCCATTTGTTTGATATCGGCACCTGCTGCAAAAGCTCTGCTGTTGCCGGTGAGCACAATGCAGCGTACAGTGTCATCATTGTCCAGTTCTTTTAGAGCCGCCATCAACTCGCCCATAAGCTCCAGGTTGAGGGCATTTAATTCTTTTGGCCTGTTGAGGCGGATGAGTGCCACCCCCTCGGCATGGGCATTGTCAACAATGATTAACTCGAAAGCCATAACAAAAGGCAAACTTACACCTGTTGCTATGGACGCATAAAGGCAAACTCGACCAAATTGGCACCCATCTGCAAAGCCTGTTCACGTTTCTGCGGCGGATCGTTATGGACGGCAGGGTCCTCCCACCCATCGCCAATGTCGCTTTGATAGGCGTAATAGCACACCAGTTTCCCTTTCCACAGCAGGCCGAAGCCCTGGGCATTCTTTCCATCGTGCTCGTGGATTTTGGGCAGGCCGTTTTTGAATTTAAACTTCTGCGCATAAACCGGATGACTATAAGGGAGCTCGACAAAATCGAGTTCAGGAAAAACGCGTTTCATTTCTTTCCTGATGAAGGGATCGAAGCCGTAACTGTCATTGATGAAGAGAAAGCCGCCATTGGTGAGATAAGTGCGCAAATTGTCGATTTCGAGTGAATTGAAAACGATGTTGCCGTGGCCAGTAAGGAAGATGAAAGGATAGTTAAAAATCTCAGGTGAACCAGCCTCAACCACCTCTTCCTGGGGATTGATGTTGGTGCCGAGGTTCCTGTTGCAGAACGCTATAAGGTTGGGAAGAGAGGTAGGCCCGACATACCAATCGCCGCCGCCATTGTATTTCAGCCGAGCAATTTTAATTGTAGGCGGTGCAAATGCCTGGATGCCCAGCATAAGAAATGCAGCCAAAAAAAGCAGCCTGAGCGAGCGCATAAAGGTGAGGGGGAGGCAATATTCCCGCCATTGTTGCAGGCAAGGGTGCAACTTTGCATGGCAATGGCAGCGTCTTGAGGCAATGAACTCAGGGATGTGCAGCCAAAGTTCAAAAAAAAGAAATCTCGACAAGTACCTTAATTCCCATTTTGCTCCCGCATGAACATTAAACATAGTCTGCTGGCATTGCTGATTCTGCTTGCCAGCCTTTGCCCGACCATCAGCCAAGCCCAAACACCGAATTATTTTGTTGAATGGCTGCAAACTGAGTACAATACCGATGCATCGTTTGCCAACTTCATACAATTTGACCCAGAGGGGTATATTCACCTATTCGGCAGTTTTCAGGATAGTGATGGCCGTACATGGACATGGCACAAAAACTCACCAGATGGCAGCGTAAAGTTTGTACAGAGTTTTCCAGGCAACAATGATTACTCAAGTGACAATATTACGGGGCTGGTTACCGTGGATGACACCACATTTTACATTTCTGGATATGCAGGGCAACTCGATACGCCCCTTGGCTTATCTGGCACCGGTGAGGATATCAGGATGATGAAAGTGGGTGCCAGCGGAAAAGTATATTGGATGGAAGAGAGGGATCATCGCTTGCTTGTTGGCAGCAACCTTTGGATCAGCGGCAATGATTATGCGTTCGGCTTGGTGCGCTCATCGAAAGGTGACCTTTTCAGGGTTGAACATTACAAGCCTCAGCAAGGGGCGGGGACAAGTTATATGGTCAAACTCGACAGTGATGGAGATTCAACTGGCGGGGCGGCGTTGCCTTCAACGGCCAAAAATTATTGGGTGCATCAACTGGCCATGATGAATGACACGATTGTGCATCTTCAGCCGGATAGGTTATCGCTTTTTAACACCAATCCATCGCTGATTGTATCGGCCAGCCTGGCATCTTACACTGGATTTGTGGCAAGCCACCTGATTGTGAGTGATGACTACATTTATGTCGGTGGCAGCACTGCCAAAATGGTCAGCGGAAAGGCAAGCAGCGATGTACAGGTGCTTGTTTTCGACAAATCCCTGAAATATATCGGTCAATACACCTATGAGCACCCCGCCAGCGGGGAGCAGGGCGATTACCTCTATGACCTTCGGCGAGATGGGGATGGCACGCTATATCTGGGGGTCGGCACTGGGGTAACGCCAGGTGACCAGTATCGCAATTCGGAGAATATCGGGCTTGTATCAATCAGCCCCTCGGGCACAGTAAAACTGCTTTTTGAGCAAGATGGAAAAGCGAAAGGGCAAGACTCCCCCACCAATTTATATCTGACATCAAAATACATATACATGGCGGCCACAGTGGAAGCCAACACCACCACCAATGAGAACGATGTGATGGCCTTCAGGCTGAAGCGTGATGGAACCGTGCTATGGAGTGACCTGTATGACGGGCCCGACAAGTATGATGACCTGAGCGGCTTTATCAGGGAAGACAAAGCGGGGAATATCTATATGACGGGCCGATTTGCAGTCGGGGGCAACATTGTGCGCGGGCTGCTGAAGTGGCGTCTGGCAGACACCAGTTTCGTGGTTGTAAAAGAAAAGCAGGAAACAGATTCAAGTGCCCAGGCCTTGCCCTTCAACAAACTGGCATATGGCAAATTGACCAATGGGAGCGATGTGGACCACTGGTATGTGGATTTGCCAGAAGATGGCACGCTCGATTTGCGGGCAGACCGCACTGCAGGCACCAATGATAAATACTTTACCAACGAGTTTTTTGTCGGCCTTTATGAAGCGCCCATCCAGCAGGGATATGGATTTATTGACAGCCTGAACATGGATTCGGGCTACAGTTTTGTTTATAAGAATTTGAAGAAGGGGAGGTATTGGCTGGTGATGAAAAACTATTCGCCTTATCTTGAACCGGCACCCGGGCAGTGGTACAATTACTATAACCTGAAGGCCAGTTTTACGCCTGCGCCATATGGAAATGATTCAGGCACTGTAACGATGCGGACCGATGTGGCCCAAGAAGGGCACCTGGGATACTGGGGCAGGGATGACAAGGACAAAATCGACAGTTTTGAGTTGGAAGTGAAGGCCCCGCTGCAATTGCTGCTGAAATTCGACCAGGCGATGAATGAGCAAGTGGATATGTGGGTGCCAACCCCAGCTGGGGGAATGAAAAGGCTGCGCACAACCAAGTCAGCTGAAAACTATGCTCTGGGTCTGATTCCGAAAGGCAAATACTGGGTGCGGATTTTACTGACAGACAGAGACTACTTTGAACGATTCAACGAGGCTTATACTGATTACAGGATGGCATTTTATGCCACTGATGCTGACGCGAGGGAGCCAAACGACACGCCCGCCCAGGCCAGCTATCAGCCGATTGTTAGCAGGACATCGGCATGCGTGGGCAAAGGCCTGGACAAGGTTGACTGGTATAAGGTGCACACAGAATATCCAGGGAACCTCAGGGTGATATTCAGCGATGCGGCAGGCCTCAAGGTATCGCTCCATAATTCGGCGCCATACACTGCCATTGAATCCAAAACTCTGCTGCAGAATGATGACAGCCTGAAGGCCAGCGTACAGCCAGGCTGGTATTACCTCCGCGTTGCCAGCCAAACGGACATCTGCCATTCCATTGAATTCAGATTTACACCTGGTGACGGATGGATGAAGGATGAGAAACCTGGCAACAATGGAATAAATACCATGGGGCACATAGGCGCCAATTCTACACTGGCATATTCACTTGGATACAGCTATGATGGAAAGGAAAGAGACACGGCGGATTACTTTATCCTTGACAGTACGACTGGCATGGGAACATTTACCGTGTCGCTCAAAGCGGTGGATACCACCCTGGGCGGATTAAGATTCAGCCTGGTGGATAAATTAAGCGGTGTGCAGGTGGCATCGGTGCCTGCAACTACTCTGCTGATTTGGAGCGGGAACCCCAGGTCTGTTCTGCTGCGTGCAACAGGGTCAGGATACGGGGCTTACCATTTTACCGCCAAGTATGAAAAAACCAGCGGAATTGAGCAATCGAACCAAGAGCCGATCGTTTTATGGCCGAGCCCGACGGCAGATTTCATCGGCTGGCGGAATATCCCTGCTGATGTTTCACAAATTGAGATTTTGAATGCGGCAGGCCAGGTGGTTGAAACAATCAGGAAGGTGAAAGCAAGCGGCGGCACAGATGTCAGTAAACTCTCGCCAGGGGTGTATTATCTGCGGGCTCAGGATTCACGCGTGCTTGGCAAATTTGTAAGGCAGTAACAGGAACCGATTAGATAGTGCGTGGCTCACCTTTGCAGGGTTGGGGCAGCGCAAAAATTGGAAACTGAGCGGCACCGCAAGCCTCAGCCTGCTGATGATTGCGCGATACGGCGCGCTGTTTTGCGTAGGGATACTGTTTGCCAGGGTTCTGCCGACAGATGCCCTTGCCGTTTGGGAACATGGCTTGCTGGTTATCACCACATTGAGTGCCTTTTGGGTCTCGAGCCTTGCCAGCCATGTGATGGTGAGCAAAGGTGGTGAAGGGTCTGCTCGCCGAATCGGGTGGATATTGGGGCTGGGCGCGTCGGCGATAGCGGTGGTGGTGCTTTGGAATAAGCCGTGGCAGGAACTGCTGATGGTGCTGGCAGCACTGACAGCGGCACCAACACTCCTCCATGAATTCGAGCTTTATAAAGCAGGCCGATATCAGAGAGTGGGCCTTAATGCCATTGGCTGGGCCATTCTGCTGATGATTTGCTGCTGGCTGGCTATGGCTGCAGGCACCACTCTGACAAATGCAGCCATGGGTGTAGGGACATATTATGCCCTCAGAATTTTGCTGACGACCCCGATATGGCGGTACAATGGATTCAAAAAGTTTGATATCAGGGCTGATCGGATGGAACTGGCTGGGCTGATGCCCCTGATCCTGACCGCCCTGGTTGGGGTAGGGATGAGCACGCTGGATGGCTGGTTTGCCCAGGGCTTGCTGGATGAAGGGGACTTTGTGCTTTTCAGATACGGTGCAAGGGAACTGCCCATCACTTTTTTGATTGCCAATGCCATCAGTGCTGAAATCAGCAAGCGGGTGGCGGATGGAGCAGGGGAGGGCCTGACGGCAGCTAAGGCCCTGGGACGGGGGTTTATGGGCTGGGCCATTCCGCTGACTATGGTATTAATTATTGCAAGCCCCTGGCTTTTCAGTGTGGTGTACGGAGAGAAATTCAGTGATGCTGCATCAGTGTTCAATATCTATTTATTGCTGGTGGTGCAGCGGAGCGTGTTTCCGCAAAGTATACTGCTCGGGCTTGGGCACAGAAAGACTCTGCTGCATGGCAGCCTGATTGAGTTCGGGCTGAACCTGATGCTGAACATCATCCTGTTTCAGATTATGGGAATGCTGGGGCTTGCAGTATCCACAGTCATCAGTTTTACAATTGGCAAGCTGTATCTGATGAGGGCTGCAGGCAGGGCAGGGGCAGGATGGAGGGAGTATACGGCAGCAGGCTGGTGGATTCTGGGATCGATTGCCCTGGCTGTAACCATTTGCATTTCAATGTTTTACCAGCAATTTTAAACCCGGGCCGAACAAGTGAGGTAATATCGAGGTTTCATCTATGTCACCAACAAATAAAAAAAGATGAAAACGATACTCACCATACTCTGCGCAGCAACATTCAGTTTTGCTGCTTTGCCTGCCCACTCAGCTGCCGTTTCTGCAAAGTCGGCTATGGAAACCACCTATAAACCGTGCCCTGAAGGCAACAAAGGACGCGTTTGCACCAAAAAGGGCGGATGCGGCAAAGGCTGGGCTCGGAGCCACAACAAGCACAAAGGCGGAAGCTGCAACAAAAGCAGATAGTCTGCTTTAAAAAGCCACCAAGAACCACAAAAGAAAGCCGGATCATTTTCAAAAATGGTCCGGCTTTTCGGTGTTTAGCATTTGGGGGTCATCATCTTCCAGACAGACGAATCAAGGAGAGTACCGGATTCATCAGAGGTATTAATAAAAAAAAGCCGGAACATTGTTGACAATGCTCCGGCTTTCCGGTTTATAAATCAGAGTTTTCTTACTTTGGATTTTTGGGCATCAGCTTTCTTTATCGCCTGTGCCATTAGTCCGGCCCGCAACTGATTTGGAATTTGCAGCTGAGCGGTTATCGGTTTTTGCAGCGCCAGCGGAGGATTTAGTCCGATTCCCAGAGGTGGAATTGCGGGCTCCGTTATAATTGGAGCGGCGTTTATCGCGCTGATCCTGCTGATAGCTTTCAACAAATGCACTGAGGGCGCGAATGGCGTATTTGAAACCTTTTTTTCGGGTGCGTGAAACGCCGAGGTTATCCACCAGCACTTCTACTGCACGAAAGATGGATTCGAATTTATTGATGGGTTCGTCATCGATATCAAGTTCTTCGTCATCATCATCAAATTCATCCTTGTTATAGCCGTAATTGGTGCGGCTGTCGTCATTTTCACTGCGGTAATCGCGGCGATTGGAAGCGGGAGTGTTGCGATTTGTTTTTTCTTCGGTTGCCATGGTTTCAGTTTTGATTGAATAGACGCTGAAAAAGGCAAATTGTTCTGTGCAAAAAAAGCGGCACTTGGAGTTTATCCACGGGTGGTTGCGGGTGGCTGGTTTACTGTCCTATTTTCGCCGCCAATACCAGTTTTGTATAGCTGGGCGTTTGATTTAAAAAGAAGAACTGAAAGAATGCGCTTGCAATGGATTGGGCTGGTATTAGCCCTTGCCCTGGCCCCAAAATTGGAAGCCCAGAAAACCCTGGGCGACACCGATCCCCTTGCGCTTTACAATCGCGGGTTTGAGCTGTACAGCCAAAAGCAATATGCAGCGGCCCAGCTGATGATGCGGCAATATGTGCTGACAGGCCCCAGCAGGCCAATGCGTGCTGAAGCCGAATATTATATCGCCAGCTCTGCACTGGAGTTATATAATCAGGATGCTGAAGCGCTGCTGTACGGTTTCAGCAAGGAATATCCTGAGCACCCCAAGGCCCGCCTTGTGAATTATGCGCTCGGCAGATTCTACTTCAGGGAGAAAAATTACGAACAAGCCAGTGAGGCGCTGGCAAAGGTGGATGAAAGCGAACTGGGCAAGGCTGATGCAGGCGAATATAACTTTATGGTGGGATATGTCGCCTTTAAAAATGAGGACATGGCCAGGGCCAAGTCGGCTTTTGGAAAAGTAAGCGGAACTGATCATGCCAATGCAGGGCTTGCCACTTATTACCTGGGCTATATCGCATATGAAGAGGCGAAATATGACATGGCGATGCAGTACTTCAGCCAATTGAAAGGCGACAGCCGGTTTGATAAATCAATACCGCAGTACATCATTCAAATCAACCTGCTGCAGGGAAAATATGATGAGGTGATTGCCCAGGGGGAGGAGTTTTTGACAGACAAGGCCACCAGTGCTGACCTGAACCTGTATGTAGCCGAGGCGTACTTCAGAAAGCGGAATTATGGCAAGGCAGTAGAATTTTATGATGCTGCCCAGAATGCTGGGGTCAGCCTGGGCGACCATCACCTTTATCAGTATGGATATGCCCTTCAGGCAGGGGGAAACTCGGCAGATGCGCTGAAAGCTTACAGCCTGATAAATGTAGCCGATGACTCCCTGGGGCAAAACGTAACCTATAACATGGGGTTGGCTCTGCAGAAAAATGGCGAGATGCTGAAAGCGCGCAATGCATTCAGCCATGCATCAAAGCTCAGTTTTGACAAAAGAGTGCAGGAGCTGGCTCAGCTGGATTATGCCAAAGCCAGCTATGTGCTGAAGCAGCAGCGCGATGCAATCGATGGGCTGAGGGTATTTCTGAAGCAGTATCCGCAAAGCAAAATGAATGGCGAAGCAAGGGAATTGCTGGGTGCCATGCTGGCAGAAACCAATAACCCCAAAGAGGCCATCGAAATCATAGAGGGGCTGGCCAGCAGAAGTGCAAAACTTGACGAAGCCTATCAGCGCAGCCTCTATCAGTATGGAATAGAATTGTTTACCGACAAGAAATATGGAGAGGCTGAGGACTACTTTACCAAGAGCCTGAACATCAGCGGCACCAAAAGGATAAAGGCACTTGCTTATTTCTGGCAGGGCGAATGCCGCTATGTGCTGGGGAAAACTGAAGCCGCCCAGGAGAGCTATAAAAACTTTCTTTATGTGAGTGAGGCCAGGGAAACTCCGTTTTTCAACGTGGCCAATTACAACATTGGCTATTGTGCTTTCAAGCGGGCCAACAGCACCACCATGCGCGAGGATTATGCATCTGCCAACACTTACTTTAAGAAATACATCAGCAATGAGGACACGCGAAATGCGCGGTATAATGACGCTGTATTGCGGTCGGCTGACTGTGAGTTCATGCTGAAAAACTATGCGCAATCCCTTTCACTTTACACATCCGTTATTGACCGAGGTGTTGCTGAGGGTGATTATGCCACGTATCAAAAAGGGACAATTGAAGGGCTGCAGCGCAGGCCAGATGATAAAATCGCGACCATGCGCAACCTCACCAAAAAATATCCCAGCAGCAATTATGTGGATGATGCGCTGTTTGAAATAGCAGACGAATACTTTCAGGCAGGCAATTATAAACAGGCATTGGAGGAGTATCAGGCGCTCAACCGCAATTATCCGAAAAATCCGTATTATCGGGCTGCCCAGCTGAGTATTGGGCTGGTTTATTACAACACGCAGAAGGACAATGCCGCCCTGCAAGTTTTTAAGGGAATCCTGAAACAATACCCTTACAGTGCTGAAGCCCGTGAAGCGCTGATTGTGCTGAGGAATATTTATGTAGAGAGGGGCCAGGTGGACAGCTTCGAGCTTTTTGCGAGATCGCTGCCCGATGTAAAACTGAATGTATCGGCGCAGGACAGCATCAATTACAGCAGTGCATTCAGTTTTGTGAAGCGGAACGATTGCCCCGGGACTGTGAGGGCCATGGAAGGTTATCTATCTAAATTCCCCAACGGATATTTTTACAATGATGCGCATTTTCATGCTGCACAGTGCGCCATCAACGGAAAGGACACTGCAAAGGCGCTGACACATTACAATGCCGTTATCAACCGCAGCCCCAATGAGTATGTGGAACGAAGCCTGAAGGCAACAGCAGCGCTTTATTATTTACGGCGGGAATATGCAATAGCTGCCAACCGGTATACACAGCTCGAGGACTTGAGTACCACCAACCCCGATGTGCTGAATGCGCTGCTGGGGCAATTGCGCAGCTATGCGCGGCTCAAGCAGAACGATAAAACCATCGGTGCCAGCCAGCGCATTCTTTCGCTTGGCTTTGCATCAGATGAGCAGAAAAATGAGGCGAGGTTTCACGGGGGGATGGCAGCTTACAGCAATGGTGACAATGAATCGGCAGTTCTTCAGCTGAAAGAAGTGGCCCGAACCGACAAAAGCGCCATGGGAGCGGAGGCACTTTATACCCTGGCCTTGGTAAATTACAACAATGAAAAGCTGGAAGATGCCCAAAAGCAGATATTGCAGCTGAGCGACAAATATGCCTACTATGATTATTGGGTGGCAAAAGGATTCATTTTGCTGAGTGATGTATTTGTGGCCATGGGCGACACGTTTCAGGCCAAGAGTACCCTGCAGAGCATTATCGACAATTATGAAGGCGAGGAACTGAAAACCATTGCCAAAGAAAAACTCCGGAAAATCAATCAAAACAATCCAAAAGGTGGGAATTAATCGGCAATTGGCTGCAGCGATTTGCTGCCTGTGTTTCGGAATCTCGGCAAGGGCCCAGACCTTCAGCGAAACTGTGGAAATCAGAAACCTCTACAAACCCAAACTCAGCGATGCAGAGAAACTTGAGGTGAAGCCAGTGGCTGAAAGTGCAGAGGCAAAGCCGCTGACTGTAACAATCAATGAAGAGCCTGTGCTATTTAAACAGCAGCCATATAAGGTGAAACTGAAGGCGCTGCAGGTGGGTAAGCCAAAAGTGGAAGAGCTGTATCGGATGCATGCAAGTGCCTCAATCGGCAACTATGCGGATATCCGCGGCGAATTGCTTTTCAGTTCAGGGCGCAGCAAGGAATCAAGTTACAGCACCTTTGCCAAGTGGCACTCAGGGAATGGGCCGGTTAAACCCAGTGCATTTACTGATCTCAGCCTGGGCGGAGCAGGAAAGTACGCTTTCAAAAACAATCTGCAAGGCACAGGTGAAGCCAGCTATACACATCAAACCCTGCACTGGTATGGAAACCGGCCTGAAGGCGATGAAACCCCCAGGGACAGCCTGAAACAGCGCTTCAGCCTGCCGCACCTCGGCGTTGGCCTGCAAAAACTGGCTACAGAAGAGCAAGCTTGGAATTTCGGCGGCAGGCTGAGTTACACTGGCATCAGCGACATTGAAGGGACCGCCGAAAATAATTTCATGGGTGAAATTGAAGGAGGTTCTCGCCTCGGGGATGGAGACGCAGGGCTAAGGTTTGCCTTTGAACTGATGCCCATAAAATTTGCAGGCGACAGCAGCCTGGGCCGCAGCATTATCAGGTTCGAGCCCCTATACAGATTTAATTATCAGCAATTTCAGCTGAAGGCGGGCTTCAGCACGGCATCAGAAAGCAACACTGGTGAAGACCTAAAATTCCACGTTTATCCCATTCTGCGGGCACAGACGGGGCTGCTGGATGGCAAAATCACCGCATTTGCGGGGATCAGCGGGGGGCTGAAGGCGAACACATTCAAAAGCCTGACGGATGAAAATCCATTTTTGGTGAGTGTGCCGCGCCTTAAAAATCAAAATGAAAAAATCAAGTTTGAAACCGGATTGCAGGCGGCTATCGGCAGTTACATGACTGCTGGGGCCTCGCTCGGCCTGAGCCGTGTTGCCAACCTGCCTTTTTATGTCAATGACTCGCTGGATACCAATCGCTTCGCAGTGTATTATGATGGCGATGGCACCAATCTCACTGTTTTTAAATTGTTTGCCGCTTATAGCTATAATCAAATTGCGGACTTCAGCGGCGAACTGAAGTACACTGCTTTCAATCTGGATACGTTGCGCGGAGCCTACCACAGGGCACCGCTGGAAGCAAGGCTGAATGCGCTGTATCAGATTGGCGAGCGGATATCGCTGGGCGGCACCTTGATTTTCTGGGGCGAGAGGGACGCATTGAAGATTGAGACCGGAGAAATAATGAAGCTGAAACCGATAGCAGACATCAATTTCAGGCTGGGGTATCAGTTTACAACCAATAAAAACCTCAATGCATTTTTGGAGTTTGGCAACGTGCTGAGCGTGCAGTATAATCGGTGGCTTGATTATCCGGCACGGGGCTTTCAGGTGCGGGGCGGTGCCAGCATCAATCTGTTTGCTGGTAAATAAATTTTAACTTTTTGCCTGGTGGAGTGGAGAGTTACTTTGCCATATGCTCCAGTGCTGGCTGACCATTTTTCTGCTTGGCAGTGTCTGTGCCCTTAATGCTCAGGTGGTGCGAGATGGGAAATTTTGGATTCCCATCAGGATTGAAAATGGTGATACCCTGACTGATTATTTTGCAACTGAGGTTGGGCTGGAAGTGCTGCCTATCAGCAAGGAGCAATTTGCCAGCGACACAGGCTGGCAAACGCTGATTGCCGACATAAAAAAATGTTATCCCGTATGCAGGCAGATGGCCGAGGGAATGAATGCAGTGGATAAAAACTCGACAAAGACCAGGAGCGGAAAAATAAAGGACATAGATACTGCTGGGCTGGCGGCAGGGTATGATACCAGCAAGCTGACGTTCACGCTCGATAGTATTAACATGCGGCAGGCGATATTGATATCGAAGCTGCTGAGCCGCGAAACGGGAAAGAGCGTATATGAAGTGCTGCGGATGTTTGCAGGGCCTGTGAAAGCAGGAATCATTCAAAGTGCGGCCAAACTGCATGGGTTCGACCTGAAAGTGGATTACAGCCCGCTGAAAGAATCAGCCATAGAGGCTGCTTTGATAGAGGCTGGATTTTGATGAACCACGGGGTTGGCACAGCGGTTGAATATATGGTAATCATACGCACCATGAATAAACTCCTGCTTTTCATCCCTATTTTCCTCGCCCTGCAAGCGCATGGCCAGGCAGACAGTGGCCTGAAAAAGATATTGGTGCCCATAACCATTACCAAAAGCGGCGACACTTTAACGCAGTTTTCGGTGGCAGAAACCTCTGTGGGGGATGCTGTGGAAGGCAGTCAGCCTGAGGGGTATGTGCCGCTGGATGACCGTGAGTGGCAGCGGCTGCTGCGGAACGTGAAGAAAGTTTACCCCTATGCGCTGGAATGCGCCAGGCTGATGAATGAGGCCGACAGCACCATGAACCTGATGGGAAAGAATAGAGACCGGAACAAGTACCTTGCCCAGCGAAGGGAGGAACTGAAAACCATCTGGACGCCGCTGCTGGAGGACCTGACATATAAACAGGGGCTGCTGCTGGTGAAGCTGGTGAACAGGGAAACGGGATACTCGGCCTATACGCTGATAAAAGAGTATCAGAATGGCATTTCGGCGTATGTCTGGCAGAAAACGGCCAGCCTGTATGAGATGAACCTGAAGGACGAATATGTGCGCGAGAATGAGCCGCACATAGAACTTGCCCTGCAATATCTGGGGTATAAGTAAACTCCGCCTAATGCAATATAATTGATTTAAATCAACGCAGGGGCTTCCCCCCGTTCAGCGCTTTAAATGCCCTGGTTGTTGGCCTGCTGGATTGAGCTTTCAGGCTCTGCATCAGGGGCTTTGGCAGGGGTGTGCCACTCAGGAGCGGGGATGCTGAGCGGGCTGGCGCGCTTGAGTGCCCGCTTGCGCATGATGGCACGCTTGAGCAAATTCATCTCGCGGGTGGTGTATTTGGCAGGCATGGTATCTTTAGACGAAAAAAGTTAATCAGGTTAGTGCCACAGGTGGCGGGGCGGCAAAAGTACGATGAAAAAGGGGAATATCAAGCACCCTGATAACCAAGAATCTTCATCATGCTGTCGGGGGTTTGCTCCTCGCTGTAGATGCGGTAGGTGAGCTGACCATCGGGCAGGCGGTCGACGAGGATGTGTTTGGGGTGGGGGATGAGGCAGTGCTGAATGCCGCCATATCCGCCGAGGCTTTCCTGATAGGCTCCGGTGTGGAAGAAGCCTACATAGAGGGGCTCCCCATTCAGTTTTGGCAGAAAGACCTGATTATCGTGGACCTCGCTATTGTAATAATCCTGGCTATCGCAAGTGAGGCCGCCGAGGTTGACCCGCTGATACTCGCGGTCCCAGTTGTTAACGGCCAGCAGGATGAACTTTTGCCCGATTCCCCAGGTGTCTGGCAGGGTGGTGATGATTGAGCTATCGAGCATGAACCATTTCTCTGAATCATTCTGGTGCTTCTCGCTGATGACTTTATAAATGGTGCAGCCGCTTTCGGCAACGGTGTATTTGCCGAACTCACTAAACAGGTCGGGGACAGGGACATTCTGTTTGTCGCAGCCTTCCTTGATGTTTCGGACAATTTCGCCGGCCATGTACTCGTAGTCATAATCCCAGCGGAGGCTGTTGGGCACGGGGAATCCGCCGCCGATATCAAAACTGTCCAGTTCGGGGCACTCTTTTTTCAGTTCGCAATAAAGGCTGATGCATTTCTGCAATTCGCTCCAGTAATACACTTCATCCTTGATGCCGGTGTTGATGAAAAAGTGGAGCATTTTGAGTTCAACTCGGGGGTCGCCCTTGATGTGCTGGCGATAATACTCCAGAATGTCGCGATACCTGACACCCAGGCGTGAGGTATAGAATTGAAAGTTCGGCTCTTCTTCGGCAGCTATTCGGATGCCGATTTTGAACGGCTTCCACACATAGCTGTAGTATTGTTTGAGTTCATCCATGCTATCGAGGATAGGGATGATATTCTCGAAGCCGTTGTTAATAAAATCAGCAATGCGCTTGATGTATTGCGGCATTTTATAGCCATTGCAGATGATGTAGGTCTGCTTGGTTACCAGCCCCTTTTGGTAAAGCTGTTCGACAATTTCCATGTCGAAAGCTGAGCTGGTTTCCAGGTGGCCGTTGTGGGTCATCACCTCACGGAGGACGAACTGGAAGTGGCTGCTTTTTGTGCAGTAACAATAGTTGTACTTGCCTGGGTAATTGTTGTCCTCTATTGCTTTGAGGAAAATCTGGCGGGCGCGTTCAATCTGCTCGCCGATTTTGGGGATGTAAGTAAGTTTTATGGGGGTGCCGAACCGCTCAATTACGGGCATCAGGGGGATGCCGTGGAAAGTGAGATGATTGTTGTTGAGGCCGAAACCCAATTGAGGAAACTCGAAAGTCTGGTCAATGAGGTCGAAGTAAGTGTTTTTCATCTAAGCGGGCAGCATAGGGGTATTTTTGCCGCAGAAGTAGCCTGTCACCTTTAATTTTCAGAAAAATTGCAGGCGCAAAATTACCATAGGGATGCGGAGAACTAAGATATTGATTTGCAGTTCAGAGGTTGGGGCTGGTCGGCGAGGTGCCAGTTTGGGCCCCGATGCAGTGCGCATAGCATCGGTCAACCTGATGTATAACCTTTTTGAACAGGTGCCGAGCGAGGAAATAAAAACGGGAATCCTGAATCGTTTCAGCCCTGAGAATAAACAGGCCAAGTACATCGAGCAGATTGTAATTACGCAGAGAAAGATCGCCCGAAAAATGGCGGAAACCATGCGCGATGGGTGGGATGTGATCATTTTGAGTGGCGACCACAGCAATGCATCAGGATTTATTGCTGGGATGAGGGAAGCCATGCCTGAAGGAAAAATAGGGCTGATATGGATAGATGCGCATGGCGACATCCACTCACCCTTCACTTCACCAAGCGGCAACATGCATGGCATGCCAATAGCGGTGATGCTTGGGCTGGACCATAAAGAGGCGGCGACAAAAAAACTAAAGCCAAAGGTGGTGGAAAACTGGGAAAAGCTGAAGTGCCTGGGCCCCAATGCCATCTGCCCCAAACTGCACCCAGAGGATATCACCTTTATTGCCATCAGAGACCTGGAAAAGCAGGAGTGGGCGGCCGTGCATGGCAACAAAATCAAGTATCACACGCCTGAGGATTTGGAAAAGAACGGAATGGAAAAGACAATCCACGATGTAATTGAATCATATAAGGATTATGATGCGGTGTATGTGAGCTTTGATGCCGACAGCCTCGACCCTTCCATTTCTCGGGGGACAGGGACACCTGTGGAAAACGGGCTGACAATGGACCAGGCAAAGCGATTGATCAGGGCATTCAGTGCAATGCCGAACTGCAGGGCGGTGGAGGTTACAGAGGTGAACCCGCTGCTGGACCAGGAGAACCGAATGGCAACTGCCATATCGAAGATTCTGCGCGAGAGCCTGATACTGGAAGGCTGAAACAGAAGCGCCAATGAACCCCAAGTGCTGAAAATGAATTTAAGTGAAGTGATAAATCGGCATCGGGCTGCAATCGTTGCGCTTGCAAGTTTCATCATCACGGCTGGCAGCTGCGGGGCTCCGCAGCAATTAGGCGAAGAGCCCAAGAAGGATTTCAAGGTGAAGGCTGCCATGGAGGAGCCATACACCTTCATCGAACTGGTTTTTGCGGGCGATGTGATGATGCATCTGCCCCAAATTGAAGGTGCCCGCAAAGATTCGGGTTTTGATTTCAGCCGAGTTTTTCAGGCAGTTTCGCCAATTATCAAAAATGCTGACATTGCAGTATGCAACCTTGAGACTACGCTCGGCGGCAAACCTTATGCTGGCTACCCGCAGTTTTCAGCACCTGACACCTTAGCCTGGTTTTTAAAACAAGCGGGCTTTGATTTGCTTGTTACAGCCAATAACCACTCAGCAGACCGCGGAGGGAAAGGAATTGACAGAACGATAGAGGTGCTGGACAGGCATCAGATCAGGCACACTGGCACTTTCAAGGACAGTGCTGACTGGATAGCGCGATCGCCCATGCTGATTGAGGTCAAGGGAAAAAAGATCGCATTTTTAAACTATACCTACGGCACCAACGGATTACCAGTGCCATCGCCGCGAATGGTGAATGGGCTTGACACTGGAGTGATGAGGGCAGACATTGCCAGGGCAAGGAT
>CBDTVD010000008.1:0-17707 GCA_965363965.1 uncultured bacterium | reverse complement strand
TTTTCGTTTTCATCTTGCTTTTTTTATGCTGCTGGCGATTGTTCTGCCTGCAATTGCGCAGCCCGGCAAACTTTCGTCTGCTGGCAAAACGCCCCAGCAATCGCAGCTGAAAACAGGGAATTGGAAAAAAATAGCTGTAACATCGTCAGGGTTTTATCGCCTTGATGCAGGTTACCTCAGCAAAATGGGGTTCAGCCCTGGCGATGCCACCATTAAAATTTACGGCAGGGGAGGGGCCATGCTGCCCGAGCGCAACAGCGTTAATCGAGATACGGGTTTAGTAGAGATTCCCATTCAGGTCTCAGGAACCGACATCATTTTCTGGGCTGAAGGGCCAGTAACGTGGCATTGGGACGCGCAAGCCAGCAGATATATCCACTCCGCCAACCCTTACAGCGACACTGCATGGTATATGGTGAGCAGCGGTGGCGGGGCAGCAAAGCACGTGGAATTGATGCCTGCGCTGGCAGGCCAGCCTGATTATACATTCAGCAGCTATACCGACCTCAGGGTGCAGGAGCCGGAAGAACTCACTGACGTTACAAAATACATAAAAGGCGGCCGGCAATGGTTCGGCCAGCCCTTTACCTATGGCCAGCAGGAGCGCAGCTATGGCCTCGGCCTGCAGAATATTCAGGGGCCAGCATTGATTACCGTTTCTGCCGCAGCAAGGGCTGCAGCCCCAACGGCCCTCTCAGCCGAACTGGATGGAAATCCGCTTGGAACCATCACTTTTAAGCAAGTTGATGTAGGTTATTATCTCGGTACTTATGCCGCAATCAGTTCAAAATCCATGATTGTACAGAGTTCATCGGCGGGCACCTTGACTTTGAAGTATCCATTTGGCAGCAGCGGCACGGCCTGGCTCGATTATATTGAGACTCAGGCAGAATTACCCATGCCCAGCAATGGAGGCGTGCGTGAAATGCATTTTGCAAAACTCAGCACTGAGGATTACAGCCTGGTGGAACTGACAGCACAAAGCGGAGCAGACCTGTGGGATGTAACCGACTTGCATGCGCCCATGGCCATCAAAGCTGTTGGGGGAAAATATCGCTTTCTGGCCAATGTCAGCAGCCGATTTGCTTTGGCAGGCAGTTTTTCAGCACCTGCGGCTGAGGTTAGCATCCCGAATCAGGATTTGCGCAGCAGGGTTGACTGGGACATGGTCATCATCACCCATCCCGATTTTTTTGGGGAGGCCAGCAAATTGAAATCGCTGAGGGAATCTGAGGGCCTCAAGGTCCTTTTGGCCACTCCGCAGCAGGTTTATAATGATTTTGGATGCGGGATGCAGGACATATCAGCCATCCGCGACATGCTGAAATACTTCCGCGACTATGCAGCAGCCGGCGCACGCGGGCCGCAATACCTTTTATTGATTGGCGATGCCAGTTATGACCTGAAAAATCGAGTCAGCGGCAACACCAATTTTATCCCCATCTGGCAGAGCTATAACAGCACATCGCCCATTTCATCTTACAGCAGTGACGATTATGTGAGTTTTCTGGATGACAATGAAGGCTGGGCCAGCGATGAAGACGGCCAGTACGCCACCATGGATATCTCCGTGGGTCGCCTTCCTGTAAAATCCAGTGCTGAGGCTGCAGCAGTCATCAATAAGATATTGCACTATAATGACCCATCTACCCTGGGAGAGTGGAGAAATCGAGTAACGTTTGTTGCTGACGATGAGGACAACAATGCTTACATCGGCGATGCAGAAACGCTGGCCCAAGGCATGGCGCTTAATTACCCTGTTTATAATCCCCAAAAAATATACGCCGATGCGTTTGTGCAGCAAACCAGCAGCGGCGGCCAGCGGTATCCAGACATGCAGGCGGACATCAACAGACGAGTGGAGGATGGATCGCTGATCATCAATTACATTGGCCACGGCGGCGAGGCCGGCTGGGGCCATGAACGATTTTTGGAAGTGCCCGACATCACCAGCTGGAAAAACAAGGACAAACTGCCGCTGATTATCACAGCCACTTGTGAGTTTGCCCGCTTTGATGACCCATTGCGCACCAGTGCAGGGGAATTGGCATTGCTCAACCCCAATGGCGGGGGCATCGCGCTTTTCACCACCACAAGGGTGGTTTATGCATCACTGAACATGCGGCTTGCTGAAATGGTGTTTACCAATAACATTTTCGAACTGAGGGATGGCAAAACACCCACCCTGGGAGAAATATTCAGCACTGCAAAAAACAGAGCGACCTTTAGTGTCAATACCCGAAATTTCAGTTTGCTGGGTGACCCGTCCATGCGCCTGGCTATCCCCGGCCCCGATGTACTCACCGACAGCATCTACACAGCAAGCGGCCAGCACGACACTATCAGTGCCCTGAGCGAAGTGACCATTGCAGGGCACATTACCGCCGCCGACAGCTCCCTTGATTCTGACTTCAACGGAACGGTATGGGTAACTGTTTTCGACAAAGCAGGCACCCAGCGCACCCTTGCCAACGACCCTGGCAGCAGCGTTGCAGATTTCAGCGTGCTCAATTCAGTGATTTTCAGGGGGAAAACCACGGCCACAAATGGCCGGTTTTCGCTCCAGTTGGTTGTGCCTAAAGATATTGGCTATAAGCTGGGGCCAGGCCGCATCAGCTATTATGCCTCAGATGGTAAACAAGACCATCACGGTTACAATGGCAATGTCGTGATTGGCGGCACAGATATCAACGCCCAGCCAGATGACAATCCGCCAATTGTGAAAGCCTGGATAAATGACACCAACTTTTTGGATGGCAGCCTGACTGGCCCTGAACCGTTGCTGATTGCACGCATCAGTGATGACCACGGTGTCAACACCATCGGCAATGGCATTGGCCATGAAATTACAGCGACCATAAATGGCGGTGAGCCGCAAGTGCTCAACACCTATTTTCAGTTTGACCTGAACAGTTATCGCTCAGGTGTGCTGCAATATCCGCTGGCACAGCTTGCGCCAGGTGCCTACACCTTGATTGTAAAAGGCTGGGATGTTTCCAACAACAGCGCAACTGATGAAATCCATTTTGTGGTTGGCGACAACGGAAAACCTCAGCTAAGCAGCCTGACAGCTTATCCGAATCCGTCAAATGGAGAAGTTTCACTCCGCTTAGGGCATAACCTTCAGGGTCAATCGCTCAGCGTCCATTTATTGATCACTGATCTGGCAGGCCGAACAGTTCTTACCCATTCCCGCAATTCAGAGGGGAGTGGCACCTACATCACTCTACCCAGCCTCAGCATGGCCGGCCTTGCCCCAGGGATGTATTCAGCAAGGGTAGAGGTGGAAACCGCAGATGGCCAGCGGGCCAATGTCCAAACCAAAATAGTCTTGCTCGGCGGGCAATAAGCCCGTCACTCCTCCGTTTTTTTAACTTTGCTCCTCCATATATCCAGCATGAAATTCAGCAAAGCGATATCATTCGCTCTTATTTCTTCAGCATTCAGCCTGCCAGCACTTGCACAAGTGAATGCCGGTCAGCTCTCGGGTCGCCAGACAGTTGTAACCACTTCCGTCCCTTTCTTAAGCATCACCCCCGACACTCGTGCGGGTGGCATGGGCGACCAGGGCGTAGCCACTTCGCCTGATGCTGCCAGCATGCACTGGAACCCAGCCAAACTGGCCTTTGCCACCGACCCCATGGCATTTTCAATCAGTTATGTGCCCTGGCTGCGCAGCCTTATTCCAGACATCAGCATGAGCTATGTAAGCGGCTATAAGCGGATAGACAAACTCAGCACCGTTGGGGGCAGTTTCAGATACTTTTCCCTGGGCGATATTCAGTTTACAGACAATTCAGGCAACAACCTGAAAACCCATCGGCCATATGAATTGGCACTCGACCTGGGATATGCCCGTCAGCTGGGCAAAAGATTCAGCATGGGGGTTGCAGGCCGATACATACACAGCAACCTGGCAGGCACAGGCTCATCCAGCAGCGGAAATGGAACCGTGACCAAGCCAGGCCAAAGTTTTGCTGGTGACATTTCAGCATTCTACACCAATAAAATTGAGATAGGTGAGCGCGACGGTTATTTCAACCTCGGGGCCAACATCAGCAACATAGGCACAAAAATCACCTATACCAATGACAATGAGCGGGACTTTATCCCCACCACATTTCGTGTTGGCTCGGCCCTGGGCATAAAAATAGACGAATTCCACAAGATAACAGGTTCCATTGAACTATCGAAATTGCTGGTGCCTACCCAGCCCGAGCGCGATTCTTCAGGTGCTGTTTCAAAAGGAAAAGATCCTGATGTGGATGTAATTACGGGAATGATTCAGAGTTTTTACGATGCCCCAGGCGGTTTTGGAGAGGAGCTGAAAGAAATCAATCCTTCCATTGGAATAGAGTATTGGTATCTTGAGCAGTTTGCCGGCCGAATAGGGTATTATTATGAGAATGTCATCAAGGGCAACAGGCAATTCCTCACCCTGGGTGCAGGCATAAAATACAATGTGTTTTCGCTTGATTTTGCATATCTGGTGCCCACCAGCAGCCAAAAAACCCTCAGCCGCAGTCCGCTTGAAAACACCATCCGCTTTACGCTGGGCTTCACCTTCGCCGACAAAAGCAAGCGAAATCAGCCGACACAATAAAAGGAATGGATTACAGGGTTGGGTTTGGCTTCGATGTCCACCCCCTTGCGCCTGGTGCTGAAATCGCACTGGGCGGCATACGGATCCAGAGCGAACTCACCCTGGTAGGCCATAGTGATGCCGACGTGCTGCTCCATGCATTGAGTGATGCCATACTGGGCGCCGCTAACCTGGGCGATATCGGCCATGTTTTCCCCAATACCGACCCTGCCATAAAGGGTATAGACAGTAAACTGATACTCGCCCGCTGCATGCAGCTTGCACGGGACAAAGGGTTTGAACTCGGCAATGCAGATCTGACACTGGTGCTTGAAAGGCCAAAGATTGCCCCCCATATCTCGGCAATGCAATCTGCCATTGCAAAAGTGATCGGCTGCAGCATGGATTGTATCAGCATAAAGGCCACAACCAATGAAAAACTTGGATTTATCGGCAGAGAGGATGGGGCGGCCGCTTACGCAGTTGTGCTGCTGAAAAAAAATTGAACTTTGGGGGCATTACGGCCAGGCTCGGGCAATGTTTTGCCCGATAATTGCGTTACTAAAGGCAAGAGAATAGCTAAAAAAAAGAAGCTGCCCGAAAGGCACAGCCCCAATTTGGAAATGGTCTCAAACTCTTTTTTTTTTGAGAGGGAAGGCGCCTTTTTTTTATTGGGTTGTTTACGAAGGGGGGGAGTTTAATTATCGCCTTTTCTTTCAGCTCCCATAAGCTGAATGAAGAAAATCAGAACCAGATTGAAGGCATGTGCTGGATGGGCAGTTTCTGATGGCTATTTTTTTTAAAAGTATCGGAATAAGTGAAAACTTAACCCGCAGAACATGCGGAAGAAAGTTTTTCATAGTTTTTTTAGTGTGGTTGTTTGATGGTGCAGGGGTGCCTTTCTTGATTGCATTGCGCAGGAATGATTGGCATCCCTGCACTCATTTTAAAGCCTGCTTGAAAGGGAAATCAGTTTGCCGGGCCATGCTCACCAGCCCAGCCTACCTTTGCCCCGCTTTAGCCACTGCAAATCTTTCTGGCAAAGGCATTAAATCCTCTCTATGAACATCATCATCCCGATGGCGGGCATGGGCAAGCGGATGCGCCCCCACACCCTGACTCAGCCAAAACCCTTGATTCCAGTGGCAGGCAAGCCAATCGTTCATCGGCTTGTAGAGGACATCGCCAAAGTTGCAGGTGAGGGCATTGGCGAAATCGTTTTCATCACAGGCCATTTTGGTGAACAAGCTGAGGCCGACCTATTGAAAATAGCCGCAGAGGCCGGCGGAAAAGGGCGCATTGCTTACCAGGATGAACCGCTTGGCACCGGCCATGCCATTCTTTGTGCAGGCAATGCCCTGCATGGCCCCGTGGTGGTGGCCTTTGCTGATACCCTGTTTTATGCCGACTTTAAAATAGACACCAGCCGCGACGGAATCATTTGGACAAAAAGCATCCCCAATCCCCAGCAGTTCGGGGTGGTGCAAACCGACACCGCAGGCCAAGTGGTGAAAATTTGGGAAAAACCTAAAGAATTCGTCTCTGACCAGGCCATCATTGGCATATACTATTTCCGCGATGGCGACCGCCTAAAAAAAGAACTCGAGCGGCTGATGGACGAGGACATTAAAACCGGCGGAGAATATGGGTTGACCGATGCGCTCGCCAACATGTCTGCCTCTGGCCTCAACCTGGGCACGGCAGAGGTAACCAACTGGCTCGATTGCGGGAACAAAGCAGCAACACTGGAAACCAATCAAGTCATCCTGGGCAAGTCTTATCCTGAGGGTGAGGTTTCTTCTTCTGCAACACTCGATAATGTATCCGTCATTCACCCCGTCGTCATTGGGGATAATGCTGTGATAAAAGATTCGGTCATCGGCCCTTACGTTTCAATTGGTGAAGGTGCCATGATTGAGCGCTGCATACTGTCTGATGCGATTGTGATGAGCCATGCGACGCTGAACTATGCTGTGCTTGACAATGCGATGATCGGCAGCTACGCCAGGGCTGAGTGCCTGCCCAAATCCCCAAACCTGGGGAATTATTCCGAACTCTGATAGCAACTGAATAGAGCCATTTTATTAACTGCACTGATGGCAAAAAAGCGCGCCGGCATATGTTACATCACCCGAAAGGAGCATTTCAATTCAGCACACAAGCTGTTTCGGCCCGATTGGTCTGCTGAGAGGAATGACGAAGTATTTGGAAAATGCGCCAACCAAAATTGGCATGGTCATAATTTCACCCTGTATGTAACGCTCAAGGGGCAGCCGAATCCTGAAACAGGATTTGTGGCTGACCTGAAAAAGCTCGGGCAAATTATTACAAGAGAGGTAACAGACCACCTCGATCATAAAAATCTGAATGTAGATGTGCCATTCTTGCAGGGGGTGATGCCAAGCATCGAGAACTTGAGCATGGTTATCTGGGACAGGATTGAGCCGCACATCATTCTGCCGGCCCAGCTCCACAGCGTCAAGCTGGTTGAAACAGAAAACAACTTCGTCGAATATTTCGGCGAGTAAAACTACCCTGCCTCAGCTGGATTTTTGTAACCCTTCAAATGGGCGATTCAGGAATTGCATCCAGGGGTGCATGGTTTTCATGATGTCTTCAATTTTTGCCATTATGTTTTTCCCGCCCCACTCCTTGTCTTTAATCGGCGCACCTGCCACCCATTCTTTGTGCTTCAGCCACTCAATGGCAGCATTGTCGGGGGCATAACCTTTTGGCGGGCGCTGCAATTTGCGTCCCTCAACCCCCTTTGAAAAAGTTTTGACGAATATGGGGTGGTTGATAATTGCGTTCCATTCCTCCAGGTCATAATCAATTTCCTGTCTGATGGCGGCAAGGGTATTTTTTTCAGGCTCATACAGTCCTCCGCCCACAAAACTTTTGTCGCCAGGCTCAATGTGCACATACCATCCTGCGGGCCAAACTTCTTCATCGCGCTGCACCTCCTGCCACGGATGATAGAAGCTGCCGAAATGGGTTTTATAGGGTGATTTATCCTTGCTGAAGCGCACATCGCGATATATTCTGAATACTGCCTTTTTCAGCGGCATGTCCTTTATGGCAGGTTCCCAGGCACCTATGCGGTTTATCAATTCAAGGGCAAATGCATTGTGCTCTCCAATGGCGCTTTCATATCGTTTCTTGTTGGCCTTAAACCAGTCGCGGTTATTGTTTTCTTTCAGGTCGGCTATGAATTGCAATGTATCGGCAGAAATCATATCTTGTCCATCAAAATTACTTTTGCCCTGATGGAGCCGGAGAAGAAAACTGGAAGCAGTGAAAAGTCATTCCCAGATGTGGTGGTTAGCGGGACTCGGAGCACTGGGCACCTGCACTTGGGCAATTACGTGGGTGCGGTGCGGCAATTTGTAAAAATCCAAACCGAGTATCCCTGCTATTTTTTCATTGCCGATTATCATAGCCTGACTACACATCCCAATCCGGCTGACCTGCACGGGAACATCAAGACGGTGGTGGTGGAGTACCTGGCGTGCGGCCTCGACCCTGAAAAAGTTGCCCTGTTCCTGCAGAGTGATGTGCCGGAAGTAACCGAGCTTTATTTATTCCTCAACATGGTTGCCTATGTGGGTGAACTGGAGCGGGTGCCGACTTTCAAGGAAAAAGTGCGCAAGCACCGTGACAATGTAAATGCAGGGCTGCTGACATATCCCACACTTATGGCCGCCGATATTCTGCTGCACAAAGGCACCCTTGTGCCAGTTGGCAAAGACCAGGAGCAGCACCTGGAAATGGCGCGCACCTTTGCCCAGCGATTCAATCGGCTGTATGAAACCCAGGTGTTTCCAGAGCCAGCTGCATTTAACATGGGCGGCGAATTAATAAAAGTGCCTGGACTTGACGGTGGAGGCAAAATGGGCAAAAGCGAGGGCGAGGGCAACAGCATCAGTTTGGGGGATGCGCCGGAACTGATAAGGAAAAAAGTGATGAAGGCAGTTTCTGGCAGCGCGCCTGCAGCACCAGATGAACCGAAATCTGAAGCAGTAGGCAACCTTTTTCAGCTGATGAAAATAGTATCACAAAGGGACACCCTTGAAAAATTTGAAGCAGATTATCAGGCCATGACTATCAGGTATGGCGACATGAAAAAGCAGCTGGCCGAAGACATGGTAAATTATCTGGCCCCAATCAGGCAACAAATTCTGGACTGGGAGAAAAATGAAGATGCCCTGAGAAAAATAATTGCTGACGGGGCTGAAAAGGCAAGGGCAAGTGCAAGGCAAACCCTGAGTGAAGTGCGCCATGCAATAGGCTTCCGCACTTTTTAATTTCGAGTAGCTTCGCGGGGCATAAGCGGTGTGTATCATCATCCAGCACAATATCTTTAATGGCATCACCAAAAAAGCAGCCTGACTTCAGGCACCTGGCCATCGCGGGCAACATCGGGTCTGGCAAAACCACGCTCGCTAAAAAGCTTGCTGATGCGTACGGGTGGAACCTTCAGCCTGAAGACCTTTCGAGCAATCCATATCTCGAGGATTTTTATGAGGACATGAAGCGCTGGGGCTTCCATATGCAGATACATCTGCTGGTGCAGCGGTTTAACAGAGTCAGGGAAATCAGGGAAGCATCCAAGCCCACCATTCAGGACCGTACGATTTATGAGGACGCTGACATTTTTGCCCCTAACCTGCATGAAATGGGGCTGATAGACTCAAGGGACTATGCCAACTTCAGGGCGCTTTATGAGACCATGAGTGCCGCCCTGCCGCCGCCTGACTTAATGATTTATCTTAAGGCGAGTGTTGGCAGCCTGGTTACCAACATTGAAAGAAGGGGCAGAAAATATGAGGACAATATCCGGCTTGATTACCTCAAGCGGCTCAACTCAAGGTATGATGAGTGGGCCGAGACTTACACTACCGGCAAAATCCTGATTGTAAATGTTGACGAATGCAATTTTGCCGATGACAGGGAGGGGGAACTGGCCAGCATTGTGGCCAAAATTGAAAGCCAGCGAGCGGGGCTGTTTGATTAAATCCTTGTTTTGATGGTTTCCAAAATCTTAGTCTTGATATTGGTAACTATTTCTCCGATGCGCTCACGGGATAGGGGCATGTTAAAACCTTGAATGACAAAGGGTGAATTTTGGAGTTTGATAATGTATTGAGTGCTGCGAAACTCAATTTCTATTAAAACGGAGCACCATAGCTTTTCGCCTGCATCATGCCTGAAATCAAAAAATCCTCGATAGAGCACAGCTTTGTTGAGGGCAGATAAATTTGGTTCTGAGAAAACCCCTTCTATTGCTGAGAGACCTTGAGATTCATTTACCGTCCAACTATTATTCTGAAGAGTAAAGTTGACGGACCAAGTGGGGCGCATAAACAACTCTTCAAAGCCACTGGTACCCTCGATTATGGCGATAAAAAGAGGGAGTATTGAATCTCGTAAAACTTGCCTGATACTCTCATCTGATTTCTCGATGAGGGTAGGCCGAGAATTCAATTGCAATTTGAGCATTGCCAATTCTTTATCAATATCGTCAGGTTCCTGAAGTGCTTCACCCCTGACTGCTTTAAGGTAAAGCCCCAGTATACTTTCCAGCCTATCGCCCAAGAGCAATGCAAGATCAGTTATATCATCTTTGGCCCGGGCACTGTTCAGGGCATTGAAGTAGGCCGCCCTATCTTGTCCTCGAATTATGATAGGCGGATAACCGCTGCGCATCAAAATCAGGTTGGTGAAAAGTCTTGCCAGCCGGCCATTCCCATCCCCGAAAGGATGAATATTAATAAAGCGATGATGAAACTGTGCAGCAATAAGCAAAGGATGGAGAGACTTTTTATAGCTTTTTTTTCGCTCTGCAAATTGCGCATTTACCCAATCAGTCAGCCTGTGTATTTCTTCAGGAACGTCACTGGGGTGCGTGAATACAACTCGCTCACCAGTAATTGTTTCTACGAAGTTGACAATTTTTTTAAATTCGCCAGGATTTATCTCTACGTCTCGAGTGCTGTCAGCAACTGGAATTTCGTTTAGAAAAGCAGGGCTCATCAAGATGTGGTGAAATTCTTTCAGTATCTTTTCTGAAAACGCTACTTCACCCTCCGCGATATTATTGAGCTTTTTGATTGCATTGTCATGGCCCTGCAGGTCAAGATGATCTTTGAGTGATTTCCCTTTGGCGGTGATGTGGTACAACAGAAATGCCCTTGTCTCGCCCAGGTCGAGCGCATTGCCCTCAATAAAGTTGGAATGATAGGTCCATTCCAATCTGATTTTCTGATCCAGCAGCAACTTGACCTCCTGCGTCAACTGACCGTAAGAGTCCACTTCGCTTCTCAGGGTTTCAATGCGCTGAATTAGACTTTGAATCATTAAGGGGTAAAATTAAAAAAGCCGCGCAATGATTTATCATTACACGGCTTTTAAATTGATTTAGGCGGTGGGGGCTGACGGGTTCGAACCGCCGACCCTCTGCTTGTAAGGCAGATGCTCTGAACCAGCTGAGCTAAGCCCCCTTTACCAATAGCAGAATCGATGATTTCTGCTGAAAGGACGGCAAAGATAATCTTTCAGGCAGCGCCAATGCAAAGGCTTTTGTTAATAATTTCCGCCGATGGTGCAAATTCATTTGGGGACAGCGTATTGGGCCAAAACCTGGATTCAGACTTGGACTATGCCCTATCTGCGGAAAGAATCTATACTGATTTCGGCTAATACCTTTGAATGATTCATGATGAGGCAAATAGCCCTGCTGGCGCTGGGTATTTTTACGCTGGCCGGCTGCCAGAATCGCCCCCTTTCTGTTAACATTCCGCCTGAAGAGGCAGAAGTACTGGTTACGGGGCCTGAACCCATGCCGTGGCGGCTGATTTCGACTGAACTGGAGGTGCAGCCTGACTGGAATGGAAAGCGGCTCTTCGGCGTTGCAAATTTGATATTGACATCCATAGAGGCCGGCCAAAACCTCTTGACCCTGGATGCGCGCGGCCTGCTGATTTTTCGGGTTATTGATTCATCAGGCACGGAGATAAAGTATTCCTCAGCTGACAATCATCTGGTGCTGAATTTTGAAAGGCCGATAGGCATTGGCGAACAGGTAAACCTCAGGATTGCATACTCTACCTTGTATGATGAGGAAGCATGGCGCAGGGCCCCCGCAGACAGGGGAATTTATTTTCTCCCTGCCTATCGGCAGCTTTGGACCCAAAGCGAAACTGAGTATGCCAGTGCGTGGTTCCCAACCCTCGACGCACCCAACCAAAAGACCACCTGGGCGCTGACCCTAACCCTCGACAGCGGAATGCGATGCCTGTCAAATGGCGCACTCCGCAGCCGGCGCACATTGGGCAATGAGACCACATGGCACTGGGGCCAATCGAAACCCATGGCACCCTATCTGTGCGCCCTTGTGGCCGGAGATTTTGATGAAGTGATTGACACTGGCACCAATAGGCTTGAATATCGCTATTTGCTGGAGAATCAATACCACCATGAAGCACTGGATAATCTGCGCAGGGTGGAAGAAATGCTGCCCTATTTTGAAAAACTGCTCGGAGTGCCCTACCCCTGGGACAAGTACGGCGAGGTGGTGGTGAGAAAATTTGTGAGCGGGGCCATGGAAAACGTAGGCTGCGTAACTTTTTATGACAGGCTGAACCAAGACCCCGCCATTCAAACCGACCACTATAATGAATTGGTGGTGGCCCATGAGCTTTTCCACCACTGGTTTGGCGACTTGGTTACGGCGGAAAGCTGGCATCAATTGACGATGAATGAAAGTTTTGCCACATTGGGCGAATTGCTATGGGTGGAGCACAAATATGGCAAAGCTGAAATGGAAAAACTGGCCCGCCAGAAATTCGAGGAATATCGGTTTGGCACCTTTGCCCAGGACGGCCCGATTGTGCCAGCGGCCTATCAAGAAGGATTTCAGGACAGGCTGTTTGATGTAATCAGGTATCAGAAAGGGGGGCTGGTGCTGAATCACTTGCGGCAGACAATCGGGGACTCTGTTTTTCTTGATGCCTGCCGGAATTACCTCGAAAACAATGCCTTCGGCCTCGGCAGCATAGAAAAATTCAGGATGGCTGTGGAGCAGGCAGACAGTGGAAGCAGGGATTATGACCACTGGTTTCAGGCTTGGTTTAAAGTGGGGGGCAGGCCCCAGGTTCGGGTAACTGCAAGCCTCGATACGGCAGCGCATCTGCTCAATTTTTATGGTGCGTTTCAGGATAGTGTCAGAAAGCCAGTTACCATTTGGGTGAAAATAGCCAGCCCCGACAGCGCTTCAATTGAAATCCAAACTTTGAGTTTTGTCTACGGGGCATCGGGAGATGAAAGCCACAACACATTCCATCATCCCTGGTCAGGCAATCTTATGCCGCAATGGTGGGTGGATGAAGGGCGCAGTTTGCCAGCACAGGTTACCGGCGGCGAAATGCAGGCTGGCTCAATTGCATGGCAAAACGCAATCAAACGCGATGCGGTAAACCGAACCGGATTAATAACTGCCACCATTATAAAGGACTCTGCTCTTCTGCTTGCTTTGCTGAAAGATTCACTGCCGGAAGTGAGGAAAGCGGGCCTGCAGGTGATCAATCAAATGCCTGAGCCAGCTGAGTTTTGGCGGGATTGGACATTCAGCCTGGCTGAGAAGGACCCCGACCCAATTGTTCGATCTACTGCCATTGCAGTAGGGCAGATTCAATCGCCCGATACTTTCGCGGTCAGGATTTTCGGGCTGAGTGCCAATGAAAGCCATCCCAATCCGCTGCACGCCATCCTCAGCTGGCACCACCAGCTCAGCGACACTAATCGCGCATTGAGCCTGGCTGACCGCTTAAAGGAAACACATCACAGTTTTCTGCTGCTTGAGGCTTTGATGACCATCGCTGATTTGGGCGATTCAAGCCACGCTGAAGAAATGCTGAGTGCATCCAAGTGGCTGAATGACTATGATGTTACCCTTTTTATCCCTCGGTTTGCCGAGTACGCCCTGCGAACCACCCACGGCAAAAATTTCGAGAACGTTCTGGATGCATTGCTAACGCTGCAGAGTGATAGGGGGAGCAACAACAGTTTTGGCATATTGAGTCAGATATTCGGGCAATATGCCAGGGAGCATAAGAAGATTAAAAGCGAAGCGGGAAAATGGAAAGCGGTGACGGCAATTACGCCTGACCGCATGGTGCCCCAATAAATTTTCGGCAATAGCTTTGGGGCCCTATCCCCATCAATAAAATTTCACCCAACCATGAAAGTTTCCACCGCGCTGGCAGCACTGATGCTGCTGACCACTGGGCTGAGTGCCCAGGAAAATCCAGGCCTGGCCATCAGCCCCTATGCTGGGATAACCGGTTTTGCCCTGCAGCCTGCAAGCATTGCCGACAGCCGATTTCAGGCTGATATACAGCTGTTTAATGTTTCCTTCGCTGCCGGCAGCAACTGGTTCGGGATGAAGCGCAGCGAATTATTCAACCCGAAGTTTCTGAATGAAAATTTCGAATACCTGCGCGATTATGCCATTGAAGTGGACCAGACCGATTCCCGCAAAGGCCTGTATGTGAATGGCAGCCTGGGTGTGCTGAATACGCTGGTTAGCTTTAGCCCGAATTTTTCTGCAGCCTTGACCATTCGCGGCCGAACGATGTATAACTTGGATGACCTGAGCAGGGAACTGAGCGTGCTGGTGCTGAGCGAACTGGAAGAAGAAAGCCTGTATAACCTGAAACTGAACAACGACCGTTTCAGCATCAATGGCATGGCCTGGACCGAGGTTGGGATAGGGGGCGCATATGCCGTTGGGCTTGAGAGCGACCATATGTTCAAATTCGGTGGACAAGTCAAGTTCATGCAGGGGCTCACTGGCAGTTATTTCTATGCACGCAAACTGGATTATAGCTGGAAAAACAGTGACACCCTGAGCCTGTTTTCAAGCGAATTTGGCTATGGCCACACTACTGAGTTTCAGTTGAGGCCTCCGAATAAGTTAGATTACCTCAGCAAGGTGTCGCTTGGGCTGGATGCGGGTGTGGAGTGGGTTTATCAGCCTGACAGAGAGGACAGGCGAGACAGGCCTGGGTATAAACTGAAACTCGGTGCCAGCCTGCTCGACCTCGGCCGCATCAAGTTTTCGAAAGATGTAAAGTCAAATGACTTTAAAGCTGATATCCGAGATTGGGATGTCAGCAACATAGAGATTACAGGAAAAAATGGTGTCCAGAATTTTGATGACACCATCAATAAGCGTTTTGGCCTGTTGGCTGGTGATACGTTTTTCAACATGAGCCTTCCCACCGCCCTCAGCCTGCAGGCCGATTGGAACATCGATGGTAAATTCTACCTGGGCGCTGTTGCATACGGCAGCCCACGATTGCTAAAACTGGATGAAAACAGGGTGCACAGTGTGGATTACATCAGCATCATCCCGCATTTTGAAACCGTATGGATTGGTGCGGCCTTGCCCCTAAGCATAGACAACTACGGCTTTACCCATGCCGGCCTATCCCTCAGGCTGGGGCCGCTGCTTATTGGCACTCAGGACTGGCTGACTGCATTGCGCCGAGTCAGCAATACCTATGACTTTTTTGTCGCGCTCAAGGTCCCGGTACCATATAACAAGAACAGCTGAGCATCGCGCTATTGACGACACTCAAATTTAACGCTGGCCTCGCTTTTTGTGCCAATAAAACGGAGGAGATAGGTTCCTGAGGACAGCGGGCCAGTAGGAATGGAAATCACTGCGCCAGGGGCAGCGGACACGGCAAACTTGCTCACCACTCGGCCATCCATCGCCATAACTTCGAAAATTCCTGCCGGCTCTTCAGCCATTTTCAGCTGGATGATGCCGCCTGTAACAGGATTGCCAAGCAATTGCAGCTGATTGGATACCATTGATTCTTTGATGGCACTGACAGGCTCACTTGTTGATGTCCAGGAGCTGAAATGATCAATGTCAGCGACTTTTAAACTCCTGAATACTGTATCCGCAGTTGTCATCTGTTGCTGCCAAGGTTGAGAGGCTTGCTTGTTCCAAATAATCAGATTATCAAGGTCTTCAGGTTTCTTGATCTTCGCAGCTATGGATTTGGGGTAACGCAGATACAGGTCCGCTTTCATTGTGGTGCCAGTTGGCAATTCGTCTATTGTATAAATGGCTGAATCGCCCAATATACTTACCAGGGCAGCAGGGTCAACATCGGTGGCAATGCTGTGGGTGGTGAGTGGGGCACTCAGTTCTTTCAAGTGGATCACAATGCTATATCCTTGCTGGGCTTGCACTGATATATAATCACCTTCCATGAATGGAGCAAGATGCCAATTGTGGAGGAGAAACTTGTCATCGAGGTGAATCAGGCTTTGGTTGCCTTTGTTGCCCTCGAGAGTTGAAGTAACTGCCAGCCAGCCTTTTGATGCCGGCACAAATCCGTATATGTAATCATTGACATGTAATTCAAAGCCATATGCGCCCGGGGCAATCTCTTCAGCGCTGGAGTGATACTGTTGCTGAATTTTCAGGGTGCCAGAAGGGTCGAGTTCGCCGAACATAATCTCACTCGAAGTTGAAGCGCCATGTTTGGCATAATTGGCGCCGGCAAAATAAATGTTCCCGTTTTTAACGTGGGCATTTCGGATGGAATAGTATTCGTTGTCAGGCGATAGTTTGCCATAAACGCCCAGGCTGTCACCTGCAAGGCTTAATTTTATGCCCCAGCGGTTTCCCATGTCACCCAGCGCCCAGATATCTCCGTTTTTATCTTGTACCAAAGAATTGACATAGATAGAGTGAAGGACAGAAGTGAAGCTTTTGACCCACTGAAGTGAACCCGCTTTGCTGAATTTTATCACCACGGGGTAGGTTTCAAAACCTTTTCGATTATAGCCAGCCAGAAAATAGGCGTCATCCGTTTCGAGAATTGCTGGAAGCGAATAGGTTACATCGGGAGAAGCGAATAATTGTCGCCACTCAATTTTCAGGTTTTTATCGAGTTTCACCAGCAACTCCTCGCCATAACTTCCTTGGTTGCCCACGCTCATTGAAATCAGAAATCCGCCGTCGGAGGTGGGAGCGATGCCTTCAATAAACATGGCTGAGAAACCCCCTTCAGTGATAACGATGCCTTTTGAACTGTCGAGGCTGGCATTCAGCTGGTTGACATAAACTCGCGTCTGGAAATTGCTGGCATCATACCGGGTGTAAGATTCGAAAAGATTGCCCTCTGAATTTTTTGTAACTGCCAAACTCCCCCGATTCAAATCTGTCAACGTGGTTTTGCTCATCATTTGCCCATCAGCACTATAAATGCGGCGCTCAAGATATGTTTCAAATTTAGCCTGATCATACCAACTGTAGTGGGCCATCACTCTGCCGTCTTTCAATTCCGTAACATTGAAAAATGTGGCCGAGCCATCGGAGTTGACCGGTGATGTCGGAGAGGTTACAAAAAACTCTGATTGGGCATTGGCAACCAGCGCTGCAGCCATCAAACTGATTGAGCAAAAGAACTTTAGCATGTTGGTAATTGATTTGATTTACGAAGTTATAGGTTGCCAGGGCGAATTTTTGCAACCCTGTTCTAAAGGCTATAAATCAATAATCAATCTTAACCCCTGCGTTCAACTTGAGCAATCATTTCCCCGACATCAGCGCGGAGTTTTGCTTTTTGGTCCTCGAGTTTCAAAGAGAGCTGTTCATCACCAATTGCGAGGATCTGGACGGCAAGCAATCCGGCATTTCTGGCTGCATTCAGCGCAACGGTGGCAACAGGCACGCCTGGGGGCATTTGCAGAATGCTCAGGATGCTGTCCCACCCATCAATGCTGATGCTGGCCTTTATCGGTACGCCGATGACGGGCAGAATGGTAAGGCTGGCTACCATCCCTGGCAGGTGGGCTGCCCCGCCTGCACCAGCGATGACAACCCGCAGGCCCCTCTCTTTGGCGGTGCGGCCATAGCTATACATCCGTTCAGGGGTGCGGTGGGCTGACACTATTGTCAGTTCATAAGGAATTTTGAAATGGGCCATCACTTCGGCTGCACCTTCCATCACCGCAAGGTCACTTTTGCTGCCCATGATGATACCGACAATTGGTAAGTTCATTTTTTTGAAATTGCGCTCAAAGACGAAGCTACCGCTGCAG
>CBDTVD010000007.1:0-19668 GCA_965363965.1 uncultured bacterium | reverse complement strand
GCTGTTGTTTTCCAGGGTTTGCTCTGGCTGGTCAAAATTGGGATTTACTTCCACCGTCAGTTTATAATCACCGCCATAATTCTGGGTGATAGGTGTAGTATAACGAATCAGGAAATCGCTTCCCGGGCCTAAGGCGGGATAGGGACTATCCTTTGTTTCGATGGTTTGCAGCGTTAGGGCATTGGAAACAGTGGTACGCACCAGCACAGGTGTCAGCGGCTGGCTGCTGATGTTGGCAAATCGCATTTCAAACAGCAAAGTGTCGCCCTGCTGCAGTGTGTCATCCACAAACCTGAAACGATTATCAGCCAGCAAACTGCCCTCGCCGATTCCATCAAAAAGAACCTTCCAATAATCAAGCTGAGGCGGAGTGCGATTGGTGAAATCGGTAACCGTGGCTTCGAGCCTCAGATAGGGATACACTTTTGCATCAATCGTGTCGAGTGCAGCAATGTCGCCGGTAAGTGTATCAATCAGCAGCACCGGCTCACCCGCTTGCGGCAGCCCATACACTCGCAGATAATGGGCATCCACATCTTCTGCCTCAAGGCTGCTCCACTTTTGCTCTACCGTTTTCCAGTTTCTTGCAGGGCCAATTATTCCCGATGTCAGGGTGCCGCTGGTGTAGCCAATCCCCTGGGCTGATGGTTTGATCTGCACGGTGTCAAAATCGGTCGAGCCGCCATCAGTGGTGTCACGCAGGTAATCCTCTTCCACCAGCTGGCCTTTCGGGCTGCCTTTGATACCCAGCAGCACATAGGCGGTTTGCTCAAGCTTGATTTCCTTGATTTTTTCAGCGCCCAGTTTTCCGAAAGCATCATATACAGCGGCTTCCCATTCTCCCCAGTCCTGGGTTGTGCCGCGAGTGATTAATGCCACATAATTGCCTGGCTTTACGGAATCTATTTGGGCAATGAATTTTGCACGGCCCTCAGGCTCGCGCATATTGAATTCATAATAATAACGTTTAACGTAGGTGCCGCCAACAGGGCACTCGCTGGTATGGAAATTCAGGGGCTGCAGAGTTTTCCGGTCGAATTCAATGAATACCACGGTGCTCTGGCTGCATACGCCTGCGGTCAGGTTTCCTTTGTCCTCTGGTATGATACCGAGCCCAGTACGATTCCACGGGTTGCTGTTGAGTTTGATGGAAAGAAAATTCGGCAGGAAGAAAAACTGAGGCAGAAGGGTATCAAGCCCCAGATTCGACAGCCGCAGCGTGCGAAATTGCCCCCAGTGGCTTTGGTTCCAGCCTTCGGGTGAGTTGTTGATGTAGGTGAAACTGCGGTTGTTCCACTCGCCCCCCTGCACCAGCGGCAGGTTGAGCCGTGCCCGCCAATAATAAACCGTAGTGTCTGCAGGGTTTCCCCCAACCCGCACGGGGAGAGTAGGTTTCCATTCGATTACCTGACTTCCAGGTATCAGGCCTGATGTGCGTTTGGCTGGGCTGCTGAAAGATGGCAGCGTATCCAGTTCAACCCATGCACCGGTTGAGGTATCGAACAGGTCCCTCGATTGAAGCACAAGCCGCGGGTTATCGCTGTTTACGATGCCGAAATCCTGCGGAAAGATCAGCCGTGCGCCAGTGCCGGCAACAAAATAATCGAACCGAAGAGTGTTGTTGGTTTCATCAGATTCAGCAACTTGATTGCCAGGGTCAACCGTAATCAGAAAACTGTTTTGCCCCTGCCCGCCCGCGGCTGACCTGATGTAATACCTCAGCGTATCGCGATAGTTTATCGAGTCATAGCTCAATGTGTCATACTGCACCATTTCCCCATTGGGAAGGGTACGGCTTACAGACAATCGCACTTTAGTGCCCGGCGCAAGCCCCTCATTGCTTACGGGGATGTCGAGAGCGAAAGAATCGGTCGTGGCCAGCGGATGGTCGGGGAATACCCTCGGTGGCATTGTGTCATAAAGGGCATAATCTGGCAAGGGGTCTAAGCCGAACTTCACACTGGGGTCTCCTTGCAATATCCATTGCAGGGCAACTGCTCGGCTCACAATGCTGGTGCCAATGGCACTGCTGTCTAACTGAGCAATGGTGGCCCGCCACAACTGCCCGATGCTGCCATTGTAAAGCGGCCCGCTGAGCTGATTATACAGCCAGTTCATCTGCCTGTATGTTTCGTTTTCATAGCTGTTGCTGCTGTGGCTCAGCCAAATTATTGCCCCTTTTTCCCGTGCGCCGTAAAGAAAGCCATCGCCCAGGCTGCTGTCTATGCCTGTGTTACCCACGTTGCAGCCATTCAAAGCCATTATGGGATATTTGCCCTTGTTGCCATAAAACTGTACCTCGCCAATGCTGACCCCAAGAAAATTGGTGGAGCCGTGGCCGAGATAAGTCATCAGGCTGACGCCTTTGCTGATGTGCCCAATGATTGTTTTTTCCAGGTCGGTGCTCACAGCCGTCTGCTTGCTGCTGATGACATTGATGACATTGGCACCCACTTTTGGCGCTGATATGATATCGTCCAGGTATCCGAGGTGTCGCTGAATGACGAGTTGCTCACCCAGAAACTGGCCGCCGCCGATCTGCAGCACGTTTTTGTGCCAGGGCTGGGGCGGGGTGGATTCCTGCTGTTTGAGTTTTTCCAGGTAAACATCCATTTGCTGCGGCCGCTGAATGCTCAGCCTGCCGATGGCTATCGGGGGATACAATTTTCCTAATCCGCTGAAACTGGTGTTTATGCCCGCTACAAAAAGCAATTCGCTGGCAGGCACCCCGATGCTGGGCACCAGGTTATTGTCATAGTAATAATATCCAGGTTTGGCAGGGTCATTGGGCTTCAGCCTGATTCTGTCCGTCTGCCAGCCTTTGCCCAGCAGCAGTGCATATTCAGGCTTGGCAGCCTGCTTGTCATAACTGTGGTGCAGGTAATTTTGGATGGCACCCGGATGCGGCAAGCCATAAAAAAACTCATCATACAGGCTATCGGTATATGTGATGCGGGGGAGGAAGAACCCTGAGCCATTTTTTACTGTCCGCTTATAATTGGCAAAAGTTTCTGCCTGTGCCCGCAGCCTTGTGTGGCTGACAATCAAATAATTGCCGCCCAGGGTAGGGGAGGAAGGAATTTTGGCTGCCTGGATGCTGGAGATGATTTTGATGGATGCCGAATCATAAGGAAAAAGCTGAGCATCACCATAGCCTGGCAGAACAAATTTGGCAGTGTCGCCGCTGTACTGGCTGCGTACAAATAATCCATGGGTAAAATCAGCCAGCAAAAGCGCCGGCTTTGCTGCACCAAACCCATAATATCCCAATGTATAATCAGCAGTTTGGCCCTGTATTTCAAACAGTTCATCTGGAAATGCAGTGTACTGAAAATTGCGCGGATAACTCAGCCGAATGTAGGCAACAGTGTGCACGTCAGCCTGGCCATAAGCTCGCTGGCTTTCAATTTTTATCAGCGTATTGGTTTTGGCAATATCCGCCGCAGTAAGTTGAAATCGGGCATAAATGCGCCTATAACCTTTATAGGTGGTATCCAGCATCTGCCTGAAGCTTGAGCTTTTTGCAGCGGCATATATGGCAAGCCGATGGTTAGGGCTGCTGTCGTTGTCGCTGCGCCCATAAACCAGCACTTCAAGCACGGGAGCAGGCCCATTGGGGTCGAAATTCGGCGTGGGAATTTGATAGGTTCGGCTCCCTGCTTTGCCGTTGCTGCTGTTGTACTGTATTTCGTTGCCCATCCAGCCCTCTGCATCCGTGTATTCGCTGAAGGCGAAATTGTCGGTGAAACTCAGCGGAAAGCCATTGTAGTACTTGTCATGCAGCACCAGTGGCCGATTGTACATAAAATTCTGAAGCCGCTTGCCAGGTGTTCCAGCATATTCTGCAATTCTTTTTCCCCCAGGTTTTCCTGTCCACGTCAAAAAATAGGTAGCCGTGTCGCTGTACATGCTGTAAAACTTGTGCGGCTGATTTTTCGGGTCGGTATAAAGGGTAGAATCCAGAGTCCCATCGTTGGGCAAACCGAAGAACTCAATTTGGCGCAGAGTGCTGCCATCCATCACCGGCCTGATGGCTACTTGCTTTCCGTCCCTGAAAAGCCGGAACCCCGCCGTATCGGCATTTGCCCAGCCGGCAGTGGCAATGGCGGCTGATGAAATGGCGTACACACCCGTGTCGGCCACTTTTACCTTATAGTACTTCTGGCTATAATCAATCCACTCGTTGCCATACGGCCGCTGGGCAATTGCTTGCGCGCCTATGAAAAGCACAGCAAGGGCAGTAAGCCACCATTTCAAGGGCTTGTAAAAAGAAGATGCGGAAGGCATTGCAGTATCTATATCAAAGTTACAGCCATTGTTGGCTGAAGATGTCGATTCTCCCCATTGCTTTGCCTCCCTTTGCTGGTTGCCTGATTTACCTTCGCGGTGAAAAATTGTCGGCCATTGAAAATCTCAGGTTCTCCATCAGGCCGCTGATACCGTTTATTTAATGCCACGGCCAACATTCATCGTAGTCGGAGAAAGGCGGTGCGGCACCACCACCCTCCATCACCTGCTGCAAGGCCACCCCGACGTGTGGATTTATCAGAAAGCCGACAACAACTATTTTATTGAAGATGAGGTGGTTGGCCGAAAACCTTTTCTGGGCAAGGCCGATGCAGAGGCTTGGGAAGCAACCCACAGTGTGGAAGATTACCATTCATTGTTCCGTGGCGCCACCACACAGGCTGCCATAGGGCATAAAGGCCCTGACCTTTTTTTCTGGCAGGAATCTCATCAGCGCATACAGCGATATGCCCCTGACATTCAGCTGATCTTGATTTTACGCAATCCTGTAAAGCGTGCCTGGAGCCATTACTGGAACGAGGTTGGCAAAGGCAGGGAGACCCTCAGCTTCAGCAAAGCAATAAATGCAGAGCCTGACCGCATCGCCAGCAGCGATTATGCCCGTGACCATCTCAGTTATGCATCGCGCGGGTTTTATGCCCAATCTCTCAAAAAATTCAGGGAGACCTTCCCTGAATCCCGAACGCACATTTTGATTCTTGAAGATTATTTCAGCAGCCCAGCAGAGTTTTGCCAGCAATTGGGCTCGGCCCTGGGTGTAGATCCCGCTTTGCTGCAAAAGGGCGGCGCACAGCAGGTGAACCAAAACTGGACAATGGTGAAAAAGGATTGGGTGCAGAAAAGCCCCATCTTTCAAAAAGCCGACGCTGCATATGCCAGGCTGATTGAGCCAATAGTGGTTAGGCGGCATCAAGGTGCAGAAGAAAGAAGGGCAATGCGGGCACGGCTGCAGCGGGTTTTCAGAAAATCGGCTGGCGAACTAAAAATGCCGGATGGAATTAAGAAGCAACTGCAGCAGCTTTATGCCGCTGATACACAGGAATTGGAAACATTGCTGGGGAGAAAATTGGACGCCTGGAAATGAGTGTATATAAAGCCATTTATGATAAGCTGATCAAGCTTTCCAAAATCAGGGCCCAGCATGGCCCTTACAGGTATCTTGTGCGCAATTGGTCAGGCAGCGGCGATGCCAACCTGGCTGCTGACATTCTGGGCACCGATTTTTATAGAAGTGAACTGAGCCCTTTGCCTGCCCCCATCCAGAATTTTAAACGGTTCGTGGTCATTGCTCCCCATCAGGACGATGAAACAATCGGCACCGGCGGCCTGATGATCAAGGCCCATGCAGCAGGGGCAAAAATCGACATCATCAACATGACTGATGGTGCCCCGAGGGCATCGCTGAAATACGCGGCCACTGCCGAGGAGGCTATGGCAATAAGAGATGCCGAATCACATGAAGTTGCCAGGCAAGTGGGGGCTGTTGTTCATCACATTGGAATTTCAAATACGGCACTGAATGTTGAGGAAAGCCACATCGCGAAACTCAAAGACCTGATAGCTGAACTGAAGCCGGAAGTGATTCTGACACCCTGGATTTTAGACCAGCCCGCCGTTCATCGCCTTTGCAACGTAGCGCTGGGTGTGGCACTCAAAAGGCTGCCAAAAATTTCTGCTGAAATCTGGGGTTATCAGGTCCACAACAATCTGCTGCCCAATTTATACCTGGATATCACCGATGTGATGGAAAAGAAAATTGAACTGATCAAGATATTCAAATCTCAAAATCACTTCAGCCAGCGGTATGACCACATTGCGCGCGGAATGGCCATATGGAATGGAAGGCTGCTGCCATCAACAGAGGAAAAGTATTATGAGGTCTATACCACACTGCCTGCCCCAGAGTTTATAGGGCTGATGCAGAAATTTTACACCAAAGCACCCTTCCAGACTTTTACAGGCTATAAAAATGCCCTGCAGGGAGCATTGCCCTGGCTCAAAGTGCTGAATGAAGCCTGACAAACCTCAGCCAAGCCAAAAGGCATATACCATTTTGTGCCTGAGTTCAGCATTGCTGGATGACAGAAAGATGCTTTACAGTGAGTTCAGCAATCTGGCTGCCGATCATCACCTTGCCGTGTGGACCACCAGCCACGCCCATGATGATTACTTAAAGGAATGGGCGCCCACGGGTGCTGAAATCGCAGCACTGCCCGATGCCAGGCCATATGGTTATATGCCTGATGAAATGCTCTATAAAATTACCGACAAGGCATTCGAGTTTCAGTTTGACAGCAAAGCCCGCAAAAGCATGCGTCAGGCAAGAATGGAAACTCCGGGGTCGAAGCTGCATGCCAACCTGACACTTGTGCTGGGAAAGACAGTAGCAGCTGCCAGGGCCCAGCCTGCACTTGAGCGAAGGGTGATGAAAAAGCTGAACAGGGTTGGCCGCAGCCCCGAGGCAAGGAAAATGCTCGAGCAGCTGAAACCCGATGTAGTGGTGGTTACAGGGCCAAACCGCAGCCAGGAACCTGCCATTGCCATAGAAGCACGCATGCAGGGAATCCCCGTGATTGCTGCTATCCACAGCTGGGACAACCTGACCACCAAGCGCAGAATGATTGTGGATTATGATGCTTACATCGTTTGGGCTGAGGCGATGAAAGCCGATTTGCTGACATGTTACCCCTATGCCGAAAAAAAGCCAATCTACATAACTGGCGCATCTCAATACGATGTATTTTGGAATCCTGAGTTCCACCTATCAAAAGGGGAGTTCTGTGCGCAATATGGCTTTGACCCCGCAAAACCCATTCTGCTGCATGCCTTGGGTTCGCCCAACCTGATTGTGGAGTATCCTGCGGCGCAGCAGCTGGTGCAGTGGCTGAAAAACGGAAGGCTCGGCGATGCACAGCTGATCATCAGGCCCCACCCCCAGTTTGATGACGGGCAATTGCGAAGTCTGCTGCCAGATTTGCCCCCAAACGCTGTAATCCAGAATAACCGCGACGCCGGAAAGCCCCTTAACCTAAGATTTCAAAGCAGGGCCGATATTATAGAATGGGTAAACACGTTTCGCCATTGCGATGTGCTGATTAACTCTTCCTCTTCCGTAACCATTGATGCAGCCATTCAGGATATGCCTGTTATCAACTTGGATTTTGACCCTGAAGGCAGGCAAAATCAGCTGGTTTGGGACATCAACCACCTGTGGCCCCACTTTAAGCCAATCGCAGAAAGCGATGGACTTTGGCTCGCTAAAGATTACGATTCAGTGTTGGAAGGGATTAATGCGTATCTCGAAGATCCAAGCCTCCACAGGGCCGGCAGGGCATGGATTGGCGAATATGTGATTGGCACCCTTGATGGTCAGGCTGGAAAAAGAATGGCAGATGCAGTGCTCCATTTTTTAGCCAGTTACAGGGCCTGACAATCAATTTCAGCAAAATTGCGGGCAGTCGGGTACTCCCTACACGGAGCGATTTCACCCCTCAGCAATTGAGTTACTGGCATCCCAACTGCTGATGCCGCTGCCAATTCTTCAGCTGAGTCGCTGAGAAAAAGAATTTCAGAAGGCGGCAAATTCAATTGATTTGCGATTGCCCGGTAACTGCTTTCTTCCTTTTTTCCGCCAATGCCTGTATCGAAATAATGGCTGAGCATCCCGCTCAAGTCACCTTCAGTTGAATGCCTGAAAAGCAGCTGCTGTGCGAGTACTGAGCCTGAGGAATAAATGCCTATGCTGAGTCCCTGTTTTTTCCACTGCCTGAATGCAGGTGGCACGTCGGGGTAAACTTGTCCCCTTATGCTGCCGTCGGCATAGCCCTGGGCCCAGATAAGCCCCTGCAGGCGTTTCAGCGCTGGATGCTTTCGGTCTTCATCAATCCATCTGATTAATTGAGCAGAAACCTCCTGAATGGATGAAGCTGCTGCACCCTCATTTTGCATCGTCTGCTCAGTTTCAGCAATGCTTTGCTCTGCATCTGGCAAAGCGATATTAGATTGCAGAAACTCAGCAATTCGAGATTTTGCATAAGGAAAAAGCACCTGATGCACAAAATTGATTGGCGTTGTTGTGCCCTCAATATCAGTTAGGATGTATCGAGTCATGCCCGATATTTTTCCTCTATTCCAGTTGCCGTGTACTCTGGCACCCAGCCGCTCTGGTCTATGAAGATTCTGATGGCTTTCACCCTCGGCGGCTCGCCCATGGTGAACCAATGCGGTGTGCCTGCCGGCACGCTGATAAGATCCCCTCGCTGGCAAAGCACATAAAAAACGGGCTCGCCATTGCCGAGGTTAAACCAAAAGTAGCCTTCGCCATCCACAAAAAATCTCACTTCATCCTCGCTGTGGATGTGTTCTTTTTTAAACTTATCCTTCAGTGCTTGCAGGTTTTCAGTTTGGGGGTGCACATTGATTACGTCAGCAGTTCTGTATCCATTTTTATCCATATAGGGCTGCAAAACGTGTGCATATGCTTCAAGAATGGTCTCCTGGCTTGCTTCATCGCTCAGGGTTTTTTGCGCTTCCCATTGGTCGAACCAAATGCCTCGCTGATTTAGGTATTCTCTGATTTCAGTCGGCTGACTGAGGGTGGTGCCCTGGTCAGGAATGCTGAGTATGGCCATGCTTGCTGAGTTCTAAAAGGCATTCGAAGAGGAATTCATAAACCTCGATGTGCCGCTTGGCCTGTGCAATAGATGTGCCCCAGGCGTATAGGCCGTGGCCTTCAATCAAAAAACCATGCGGCAAGGTGCCCCGCTCCAGATAGGCCTCAATTTCAGAGACAAGGGCAGGGATGTCCTGGCGGTTTTTGAAAATGGGCAGCAGCAGTTTGGTTTGATGGGTCTGCGTGCCTTCTATTCCTTTCAGCACTTCAAATCCGCTCAGCACAACAGCACCTTCGCGCGCATGCATCATGCTGAGCACTGTGCCTGCCACGCTATGGGTGTGCAGCACACATCGGGTGCTGGCAAATCGGCGATAGATCAACGTATGGAGGCCAGTTTCAGCTGAAGGTTTTCGAGTTTCAGTGTCCGTCGGCTGGCCTGTCAGGTCCACTTCCATCAGATGCGCAGTGCTGAATTGGCTTTTATCCACACCTGATTGACTGATGCAGATTTGGCTGCCCGGTCCGCCCCAAATGGAGTAATTGCTGCTGGTGGCAGGTGCCCAGCCCTGCCGATACAAAAAGCCAATTGCCGCGACCAAATCCTGGGTTTCTGGCTTTCCGGTGGCGTCCATGCCGCAAAGTTATCAGGAGGGGGCAATAGGGCTGCTCCGTCTGTAGACTAAGTTTGCCGGGCAATTCCCCACACTGCCCCCATAATCGTGTTTAAGCATTTAGTTTTCATCCTTTTGCTGTTATCGGCAGGGGCCCATGCTCAGTCTGCCAGCCCTGCCATATTGGGTGTTTCAATATTTAATTCTTCCACCTCCATTCCTTTCACTCGTTTTGTAACCACACCCATTCATCCGGGCATTCAACTTGCTGCAGGCAAACGTTTGAGGGATTGGCAGAAGGGCCAATGGGCACAGCATATTGTCGGTGGTTATTATTTTCACAACCATTTTGCGCAGGGTGCATTCCTCGGCACTGAAATGAGCATGGCCCGATGGATTGCTGACCGATTTTCACTTGGCGGACGAATCGGGGTGGGCTATCTGCACACTTTTGCAACCCAGCAGGAATACACTCTTCAGGATGGAGAATTTAGACCCAGGGCCGACAGGGGAAATGCACGCGTCCGCCCAACAATAGCAATTGAGGCTGGTGCCTTTATTGGCAAGGCCAGTGCAGCTGCCCCGATGGTTTTCCTCAGGTATCAGCCATGGCTTGAGTTTCCTTTCAGCCCAGGTTTTATCCCCGTAATGACACATACTGAACTTCACCTGGGCATGCAAATCCAAATTGGCAAATGAGGTTTAGGCTCCTTGTTTATTGCAGCTTGCTGATGCTTGGCGCCTGTAAGCGCCCCGATATCCTTCCCGCAGAGCACTATGCATGCTCACCATATTGGTCCGAGCCAATTCTGCAGCACCCCAGGGCGGCAGAGCTGCAAGGTCTTGTTCAAGAAATAGTGAGTGAGGGTGTGGTGGGCATGATGCTCTCTGTTTCCTCGCCCCAGGGAAGTTTCGATGGGGCCGCGGGCAAAGCTGACCTCGCCAGCAAGGCTGACATGCAACCCTGCGGGCTCACCAGGGTAGGCAGCACAGTCAAAACATTTACAGCTGTAACCATCATGATGCTGGCTGAAGAAGGCAAATTGAAATTGGATGACAAACTCGCTGATTATTTAACTGCAGAACAAATCGAAGGCCTGGAAAATGCCGACCAAGCCACCATCCGCCAGGCCCTCAATCATTCAAGCGGCATTGCCAATTACATTGTCGATCTCCGCTTTCAAACCTCCAGCATTAATGATCTGGAAAAAGTTTGGCAGCCCGAAGAATTACTGGCTTATGCCAGGGGCCGGTCCGCTTCTTTTGCCCCAGGTGAAGACGTTTCTTACACCAACACTGGGTACGTTTTGCTGGGAATGGTGATCGAAAAAATTACGGGTCGGCATTTCTATGATGAATTCAAGGATAGAATTTTTCTGCCGCTGGGGATGTCGGGTACTCAGTTTGCCGCAGAAGAGCCCATCCCTGCTCGGCTCGCCCGCGGGTACATAGATTTTTACAGCAATGGCCAAGTGATGGAGTCAACCACTTACAGCGGGTGGGATTATTACACGGCCGATGGCGCATTGCTGAGCAACGCCCATGACCTGAGTGTTTTTATGGATGCCCTTTTCAATGGAAAATTGCTGAAGCCTGAAACGATGGGCCAGATGATGCAATTTCAAGCACCCCAAAATGCTGACCCTGACTTTTTTCCCATTTCATATGGCTTGGGGATTTTTAAAATTGAAACCGAATTTGGGCCTGCGTACATGCACAGCGGCGATGCAATCGGTTATTATGCCCACATGGCCTACTTTCCGGGGCAAAAAACCACCGTGGTATGGGCAGTCAATTCCAACTATGGCAAGATAGATGAGAAAATCAGCAGTAAAGCAGCCCTCCAGCGGATGTATGGGGCGGTGATGAATTGATCAGCCTATTCACGCCATTGCCCCCAGCAACCCAGGGGGTGCACTAATGCGCCCATTTGCTGCGGATTATGGTCATGTATCTGAAAAAGCAAGGTCACAGACCCATTGGTTGAAAACGCAGGGTGATGGAGTATCTTTATCCCCAATACGCGCAAGGGCCTTATGAATAATTCCGCAAGAGCAATCGCACCCCAGCTCCTCTTCATCTTGATTGCCATCGTTTTTTCAGCGAGCAAATGCAAGCGGGATGCAGTCGGCCAAAAACCTGTTTCTGGAATCGCCATCAATTCTTATACGGGCGCCCCGTTTGCAAATGCCGACATTGTGCTGGTGCAGCACGTGCCGCACCCCCGCCTGGCAGGTGCTTATACCACCAAACAAAGCACTGTTGCCAAGGCTGATAACGATGGCCTGTTTCATTTCAATTTCGATTATGATGAAAACATCCGTTATCAAATAGCGGCTCATGCATCTCAATATGAAGGCGATGCTGTTGAGGTTTCAGAAGAAGCGATCTCTGGCATTGATACCCTGCGTCTGCACCCCAAGTTCTGGGTGAAGGTGGCCCTTTCAGATGCGCCGCCGCTGGGGCCGATAAAATTCTACCTCGCCAGTTATGAGCGAATACTTGGCGGAATGGACGGCCCTGGCCAAGTAACTGTGGCAGGGGATGCCATTATCGTGGGTGAAAGCGTCCGGAATAGCAATTTGCCTGCTCATTATGAATTGAGCTATGAACAATCCAATGGTGAAAATGTAAACGTAAAGGTGCCTTTTACGCCGATCCCGCTTGACACGGTCTTGCTGCAGATTGATTATTAACCCGCGCACAGGCCGCCTTTCGACATGAAAATTTATCAATCCCTCCGCCACGCATTTCTGCTGATTTTTTTGCCTCTGATTGCTGGTGCGCAATTCACCCAGCCAATAGGTGGCCAGGCAGAGAAAGATTGGTGGATTGTGAATTACGTTGACCACGCTGAAGATACAACCGCCTCAGATTTTAACTGCGGCACAAAAACCTATGATGGGCACCAGGGCACTGACTTTGTCCTCCGCAGTTTTCCCCAAATGGACAGCGGGGTAGCGGTGCTGGCAGCAATGGATGGAGAAGTTTACGCTCTGGTTGATTCGCTCTATGACCGCGAGCAGGGCGGCGACCCATCCAAAACCTACGGAAATTTTATAACCCTCCGGCATGGGGATACCCTCTTTACCACCTATGCCCATTTGAAAAAGGGGAGTGTGATCCCTGCTCTCGGCGCTACTGTCCTATCAGGTACAAAACTCGCTGAAGTCGGCTCCTCGGGCAACAGCATCAGCCCCCATCTGCACTTCGAGTTTTGGACATACGATTTATCGGCCCCCGACCCAGGGCCCACTTATCGGATTCTTGATCCTTTTAAAGGGCCGTGCTCAAATGATGGAAATTGGTGGAACACTGCCCCCAAATATGACACGGCTTTCCACGTGCTTGATTATGGGATGTATCAGGGCCCAACTGCAGGCGCCCGACCCAATTTATTTGATTTGCAGGAACGCCGATTTACATCCCAGGGCCAACCGATAGACATTGCCAACCCAGGCTCCATTGGTTATCGCGATACGCTGTGGTTCTGGGCACAGTATGCCGGCTTGCAACTGAACGACTCAGTCAGTTACCGCTGGAAGGATGCAGATGGAAAAATTTACGCCGAGTATAATGCCAGTGCAGCACGGGATGTGTGGTACACCTATGATTGGGTTTATATCCAGAACCCATTTAATGTGCTGCCTGAAAAAACCGAAACCTGGAAATTCGACCTGATTGTAAATGGCAAAGTAGTGCTCACACAGCAATTCAGGTTTTCACCCACATCCGGCATTCAGCCTGCGGCGCCATCAATTCTCATTGTCCAAATAAGGGGCGAGTTTTTGTCAGTCAGTCAGCCTCTTATTGGTGCAAGTTTAATAGGGCTTGATGGCAGAGAATGGCCCGTGGCGGGCAAGGGGGCAAACTATCAGCTGCCGCATCATTTGCCAAGGGGAATATACGTATTAAAAGGCACCTCTGCAGCAGGAACCCCCGTGGCAGCAAGGTTTATTTATTAACCAGCCGAGAGAAAAAAACTTGCTGGTTGAATTGGAAAAAAGGCCGTACCTTAGCATAGCCTTAGCGGGGGCCCTATAGGGCTGCCAGTGAAGCATCAGCCATAAAAAATCTCATCCAGGATACCGCAAACGCCTATAAAGTGATTCTTTTACATTTTCCAATTTAGCAACATTTATTTTTCTGAACTCAGACATGGCCATCGCCACTATGCTTGAAGCGCCTTCCCGCTCCCTCATTTCGCGGGACAAGGTCAAGCAATCTCTAAAGGACTTTTTCGGATTCTCCGGTTTCAAGGGGAATCAGCAGGATATCATCGATTGTGTGCTTGAGGGCCGCGACACATTCGTCATCATGCCTACAGGCGGGGGCAAAAGCCTCTGCTACCAGCTGCCGGCACTCGTCAGCGATGGGTGCGCCATCATCATCAGCCCGCTCATCGCCCTGATGAAAAATCAGGTTGACCTGATCAGTGCATTCGGCGGCCGCACCGGTGTAGCGCATTTCCTCAACTCCTCCCTCAGCAAACGAGAGAGCGAGATTGTGAAAGCCGATGTATCCAGCGGGCTGACCAAAATGCTCTACATCGCCCCCGAATCCCTCACAAAGGAAGAAACACTCGAGTTTTTGCGCAGCATCACTGTGCCATTCGTGGCTGTGGACGAGGCCCATTGCATCAGCGAGTGGGGCCACGATTTCAGGCCCGAGTATCGCCGCATTCGGGAGATTGTGGACGCCATTGGCAATGTTCCCCTCATTGCACTCACAGCCTCGGCCACCCCCAAAGTGCAGGATGACATTATGAAAACGCTGAAGATGAAAAATACCGGCATCTTCAGGTCGAGTTTCAACAGGCCAAACCTGTATTATGAAGTCCGCCCCAAGCAGCTGCCTGCACAAACCATCAAAGAAATTGTCGCTTTCATCAAGCGTCACCAGGGCAAAAGCGGAATTGTCTATTGCCTCAGCCGAAAAACAGTTGAAGAAACGGCTGATGCCCTGCGGGTAAACGGAATCAAGGCACTCGAATATCACGCTGGGCTTGATGCAGCCACCCGCAGCCGGAATCAGGATGCTTTTCTGATGGAAAAAGTAGATGTGATTGTTGCCACAATTGCATTCGGGATGGGCATTGATAAGCCGGATGTCCGCTTTGTTGTCCACTTCGATGTTCCAAAAAGCATCGAGAGTTATTATCAGGAAACGGGCAGGGCGGGACGTGATGGCATGCCCAGCGATTGCCTGATGTTCTATAAGTATAAGGACCTCACAAAACTCGAAAAATTCCTCAAGGATAAACCTGTGGCCGAGCGAGAAATCGGCGGGCAGCTGCTGGAAGAAATGGCTGCTTTTTGCGAGAACGCAACCTGCCGCCGGAAAGCAATGCTGCATTATTTCGGCGAGGAATATGATGACACCCTTTGTGAAGAAGGCAAAATGTGCGACAACCACCGTTTCCCCAAAGAGCGTGTGGATGGAATGCAGGCCATGACCCTGGCACTGGAGACCATGATTGCCATGAAAGACCAATTTATGATGGACCACATCATAGAAGTCATCAGGGGGGTCCGGTCAGAGAATGTCCACAATTACAACCATACGCGCCTTGACACATTCGGTGAGGGCAAAGAAAAAGATTACAACTATTGGAAGAGCGTGATGCGGACCGGCCTGCGTGAGGGACTGGTTGAAAAAAGCATCGAGAATTATGGCACCCAGAGCGTAACTGAAAAAGGAAAAGCGTTTCTTGCAAAACCATATGCTTTTCCGGTGGCAATTGATACTGACTTTGCCAGCCTGCCCCGAGAAGTAAGCGGCGAGGGCGAGGGGGCCGACCCCATCCTGCTGGCACAGCTGCAGGACCTGCGCAAAAGCATCGCTGTGCAGAAAAAGCTGCCGCCATACATCATTTTTCAGGATAACAGCCTTGACGAAATGGCCATCAAATACCCCATCACCATGGAGGAACTTGGCCAGATTACAGGCGTCAGCACTGGCAAGGCAGAGCGATATGGAAAACCTTTCGTTGAAATCATTGCCAAATATGTAGAGGAAAACGAAATCGAGCGTGCCGAAGACTATGTGGTGCGTTCTGTCATCAATCGCTCAGCCCAAAAGGTGAATATCATCCAGAATATCGACCGCAAAATCCCACTTGCCGACATTGCCAAATCTCGAAACCTGAGCATGGACGATTTAATGCAGGAACTCGAAAACATCGTTTACAGCGGTACCCGTGTAAATATCGATTACCACATCAATGGCATAATCGACCCCGAGTATCAGCAGGAAGTGTTTGATTACTTCCGAGGGGCTGAGGATGCCAGCATTGATAAGGCATACCACGCCATGGATGGCGCCTACGATGCATCTGAACTTCAGTTGCTTCGCATCAAATTTGTGAGTGAAATGGCCAATTGATGAAAAATACTCTTCTTTTTGCCTTTTTGCTGGCCTGGGCGGCCAGTGGCCATGCCCAGTATCAAAAGACAATTACAGTCGGCTCGCTGAAATTCGTTGAAATCAGCGAGCGCAACCCGCTCGAAATTCCAGATTTCAATGCCAAGGCAGCACGGGTGTGGGGCATAACCCTCGGCACCCGTGTTTCAGACGTGCAGGAGGCATTGAAAAATCACCCGGAGCTGAAATTGGAGGCTGACCGCACCAGCAGTACCCGATACTATTTATACGGTGACGACCCTGCAACCCGCAAAAACGAAAACTTTTTGATCGCGTATCTGATTTGGAATGATAAAACGCGCGGATTGAATGAGATTGTACTCTACTCCGCCGCTTGCCCATTTTTGCATTGGGATCAGTCGCCCCTCTTCAACGGCACATGCCTTGACCCTGGTTCGCAGGTCTATACAAATTTCCTCGGCAAACCCGCCAAAGAGGAAATAGAAGTAGATGTGCCGGAAATCGGCTTAAAAAGCGTCCGATACTATTATCCTGGCAAAAATCTGTTTTTGGTGGAGGAAACCAATGCTGGCATAACCAAATATGCCCTCGGGCTTTATCTGGACTAAGCGTAGGGCAGCGTACTATACAGGCCAGCCCTGCCCTTGACAATAGGGGTAACTTTGCGGCCCCTGCAAGCCCGCCAGCCATGCAGGGGGATAAAGAATCGTATGCCCAAAAATATCTATCCTGAATATGAGCAGCTCGACATGCCGCGCGTGGCTGCAAGTGTAGCTGAGCAGTGGAAAAATCAGGACATTTATCAGCAGAGCCTGGATATCAGAAAAGGGGCCAAGCCCTTCGTTTTTTATGAGGGGCCCCCCAGTGCCAATGGCATGCCCGGCATCCACCATGTGATGGGCCGCACCATCAAGGACATTTTCTGCAGATATAAAACCATGAAAGGATACCTGGTCGAGCGGAAAAGCGGCTGGGATACCCATGGCCTGCCTGTCGAGCTGCAGGTTGAAAAAAAACTCGGCATTAAAAAAGAAGACATAGGCACGGCCATCAGTGTAGAGGAGTTCAATCGGCTGTGCAAAGCGAGTGTTTTCCAGTTTCAGGAGCTTTGGGAGGATGTAACCGACAAAAGCGGTTACTGGCTCGACCTCAAAAACCCCTATTTGACTTATGACCCAAAGTACATAGAAAGCCTTTGGTGGATACTCAAACAGCTTTTCGACCGCAACCTGCTTTATCAGGGCTTTAGCATTCAGCCTTACAGCCCAGCCGCAGGCACCGGCCTCAGCAGTCATGAACTCAGCTATGCCGGCACCTATCGGATGGTGAAAGATCAAACCGTGGTGGCCCAGTTTCAGATGGAAGATGCTGAGGATGAATATGCCCTGGCCTGGACAACCACCCCCTGGACTCTGCCCGCCAACACCGCCCTTGCGGTGGGCAGCAACATCAGCTATGCACTGGTCGAAACGCTGAATGCATACACCAGGCAGAGAATCAAAGTGATTCTTGCTGAAGAATTAATTCCAATGTGGTTCAAGCCTGAGGGCAAAGGGGAGGCGCTTGATGTAGTTCCTGCCGATGCCAAGGTTATGCCCTGGCAGATTGTCGGCAGAATGGCGGGCAAGGAATTGGTCGGCCGGCGATATAAACAGCTGCTGCCCTATGTTGAACCTGACGGTGAAGCATTCAGGATAATTGCAGCGGATTTTGTTTCCACTGGGGATGGAACAGGCATTGTGCACATCAGCCCCACCTTTGGCGCAGATGACATGCGGGCAGCCAATGCAGCGGGCATTGGTTCCATCACCGTTCCAGACCCAAACAACTCAGCCAAGCGGCTGCCAATCGTGGATAAAGCAGGCCGATTCGTAGCCCAAATGGGTGAATTTGCTGGCCGATATGTCAAAAATTACACCGATGACCCAGACTATCGAGACCTGGACGTGGATATCGTCATCAAACTGAAGGCTGAAAACAAGGCATTTAAATCGGAAAAATATGAGCACAATTATCCCCACTGCTGGCGGACAGATAAGCCAGTGCTGTATTATCCCCTTGAAGCTTGGTTTGTGCGCACCACGGATTTCAAGGACAGGATGATTGAGCTGAACAAAACAATCAACTGGAAGCCAGCCAGCACGGGCGAGGGCCGGTTTGGCAATTGGCTCGAAAACCTGGTGGACTGGAACCTCAGCCGCAGCCGATACTGGGCCACCCCCATGCCCATTTGGACCACCGCCGATGGCAAAGCCACAAAGTGCATCGGCAGTTACATTGAGCTACGGGCCGAAATTCAGTTGGCGGCCGATGCCGGCTTCGCAAACCCCGAAATAGGGGAGGACTGGGACCCGCACCTGCCTTTTGTGGATGATATCATTCTGGTTTCAAACCAGGGTGCAGAGATGCGCCGCGTGCCTGATGTGGTCGATGTCTGGTTTGATTCCGGTGCAATGCCCTATGCCCAATGGCATTATCCGTTTGAAAACAAAGAGAATTTTGAAAAGCACTTCCCAGCCGATTTTATTGCTGAAGGGGTGGACCAAACCCGCGGCTGGTTTTTCACACTTCATGCCCTGGCCGTGATGCTGCATGATTCTGTCGCATTCAAAACCGTCATCAGCAATGGCCTGGTGCTGGATAAAAATGGCAATAAAATGAGCAAGCGGCTCGGCAACACTGTCGATCCATTTCTCACACTGGCCAAATATGGCCCTGATGCCACCCGCTGGTATATGATCGGAAATGCCGCACCCTGGGATAACCTTAAGTTTGATGAAAGCGGAATCGAAGAGGTCAAACGCCGATTTTTTGGCACACTCTACAATGTCTATGGCTTTTTTGCTCTTTATGCCAACATTGATGGTTTCAGATTCGGAGAGCCCAGGATTTCGACACGCAAACGCGATGAAATTGACAGGTGGGCCATCAGCCTGCTGAATTCCCTGACGCGGGAGGTTACAAGTGCACTTGATTACTATGAGCCAACCCGGGCCATCAGGGCCATCCAAACTTTTGTTACTGAGGACCTCAGCAATTGGTATGTTCGCCTCTGCCGCAGAAGATTCTGGAAAGGTGAATACACCGAGGATAAAATCGCGGCATATCAGACACTTTATGAGTGCCTTGAGCGCGTGATATTGCTGATGGCCCCCATTGCGCCCTATTTGGCTGACCACATGTGGAAAGACATGAATGGGCCAACGGGGCAAAACAAGGCAAAAAGCATCCATCTTGCCGATTGGCCCGCCGTCCAGGATAACCGGATAGACCTTGCCCTTGAAAGGCGGATGAAACTGGCCCAGCAGGTCTGCAGCATGGCTCTTTCTCTGCGCAAAAAAAGCGGAATCAGGGTGCGGCAGCCACTCAGAAAACTGCTGATTCCAACGGTAAACGAGGAAATGCAGGCCGACCTCACCAGCCTGAAAGAACTGATTTTGAGTGAATTGAATATCAAAGAACTTGAACTCGTTGCACATACCACCAGTTTCTTCACCCGCAAAATCAAACTGAACTTTAAGCAACTGGGTGCCCGAGTCGGCCCAAAAATGAAGGACTTGCAAAAGAAGGTCGGCGATTTTTCCCAGGATCAGATTTTGAAACTGATTGAAACTGGCCATTATGGGATACAATTGGGGGAAGAGTATGTGATGCTGAACCGCAGTGAGGTTGAAGTGCTGACCGACGAGGTGCCAGGATGGCTATCAGCCACTGAAGGCGCCATAACGGTTGCATTGGACGTCACGCTCG